>DATLZR010000052.1 GCA_035573895.1 Blastocatellia bacterium
GGTTTCCACCGGTCCGATGACCTCGCGGTAGGTGCATTCCTGCCGGTAGCAGTAGTGGATGATCCCCTCGCGTTTGCTGACTTTCTCCAGTACGAAACTGCTTCCACAACGGGGACATTCCTTCTTCACCGGTTTATCCCAGACGGTGAACGAGCAGGTGGGATAGTTGTTGCACCCGTAGAAGATGCGCCCTCGCCGCGATCGTTTGACGACGAGTTCGCCGCGACAGGGAGTCAGCGGACAGGGGATACCGAGCTTCTCCTGCTGGATATAGGAGCAGTCGGGACGGCGGCTGCAGGCGATGTACTCGCCGTAGGGTCCTTGCTTGAGCACCAGATGCGCTCCGCATTCGGGACACGTCTGATCGAGCGGACGATCAGGGGCGCTCAGTTGACCATCTTTCTTGATGCGTCGCGTGGTGCGACACTCGGGATAGCCCGTGCAGGCGAGGAACTGACCGAAGCGACCGCGCTTGATGGCCATGGGGCGTCCACATCGCTCGCATTTGATCTCACCGAACTGATTTTCGGCGTCGGCGATCTGGGCTTGAACCTCGGCTTCCGCTTCCGCCGTTCGGCGCGTCGCTCCACAGGACGGGCACTTGAGATAGGGGCCGTAGCGCCCCACTTTCTTCAACAGGAGTGCCCCGCACTGCGGACATTTTTCTTCGGTGGCCACGCCCGCCTTGACGTTCTCCATCTCGCGCTCGGCCCGCTTTAAGTCAGCCTCAAACTTGCGGTAGAAATCCTTGAGCACCTTCACCCACTTCACCCGACCCTCTTCGATTTTATCCAGCTCCTCCTCCATCTCCGCCGTGTACTGGACGTTGAAGATGTCGGTGAAGTGTTCGACCAGCAGATCGCAGACGAGCGTGCCCAGTTCGGTCGGTCGGAATTTGCCCTGGATTTTCTCGACGTAATCGCGATCCTGGATGATGCTGAGGATTTGAGCGTAGGTCGAAGGTCGGCCAATTCCGTTCTCCTCCAGCGCCTTGACCAGGGTGGCCTCGGTGTAGCGCGGGGGCGGTTGGGTGAAATGTTGTTCGGGCACGATCTCCTGGACGGTGAGTCGCTCGCCGACCTCCAGAGGAGGCAGGACGGCCGTCGCCGCTTCGCCGTTATTATTTTCCTCCGATTCCTCGCGGGCCTCCTCGTAGACGGTGAGGAAACCCGCGAACTTGAGGACCGATCCGGTCGCCCGGAAGATGCAATCCCCCGCCTGAATGTCAATGATCGTTTGATCGAAGACGGCCGGTTTCATCTGGGATGCAACGAATCGTTGCCAGATCAGCTTGTAAAGTGCCAGCTCATCACGGCTGAGGTAGGGAGCGACGCTCTCAGGCGTTCGTTCGACCGAGGTCGGACGAATGGCCTCGTGGGCGTCCTGGGCATCCTTCTTCGAGCGATGGAGGTTCGGCTCGGCCGGGAGAACGTCCTCCCCGAAATGCTCGGCGATGAACCGGCGCACCTGCTCCAGTGCCGTCGGAGAGACTCGCGTCGAATCCGTTCGCATGTAGGTGATGAGGCCGACGCTGCCCTCGGCGCCAAGCTCCACCCCTTCGTAGAGTTTTTGTGCCAGGCTCATCGTCTTCTTCACCGGGAAGCGCAGCCGCCGCGATGCTTCCTGTTGCAGCTTGCTGGTGGTAAAAGGAGGCGGAGGATTTCGCTTCTTTTCCCTGGTCTCGACCGAGGCGACGATGAAATCGGCTCCCGCGAGGGCAGCGATGATGTCACGGGCTTCGGCTTCGGTCTTGATGTGCCGCTCGGTCGGTTTCTCCGGCTCATCGAAATTCCCCGTCTTGACGGTCTTGTCACCGATGCGAACGAGGTTGGCCACAAACGGGGGAGGAAGCGCCGCCGAGAGGGTGGCGTGGATGGTCCAGTACTCGGTGGGGACGAAGTTTTGAATTTCTCGCTCCCGCTCCACGATCAGCCGCAGGGCGACCGATTGCACCCGACCGGCCGACAGCCCCCGCTTCACTTTCTTCCACAGAAGCGGACTCACCAGATAGCCGACGAGCCGGTCGAGGATGCGTCGCGCCTGCTGGGCTTCATATTTGCGCAGGTCAATCTGCCCCGGATGCGCGAACGCCTCCAGCACCGCCGCTCGCGTGATCTCGTTGCAGAGGACGCGATAAACGGGTTTTGTGTTTCGCGTCCCCACAAGCTCCTCCTTCAGATGCTGACAGATGGCTTCGCCTTCGCGGTCGGGATCGGCCGCCAGATAGATGGCCTCGGCCGCCGCGGCCGCTTTCTTCAACTCGGCGAGGATTTTCCGGTTGTTTTTCTTGATGCTGTCGGGGATGACGACGTAAGTGGGCTTGAAGCCGTTTTGAATATCTACGCCCAGTTCCTTCTCGGGCAGGTCCTTGATATGCCCGACGCTGGCCATGACCTTGTAGTCCGCGCCGAGATACTTATTGATCGTCCTGGCCTTGGCCGGTGATTCGACAATGACGAGATTCTTGGCCATGAGTCACATCTTTTTCACGAAGTTCTTTCCCGGTAATTGGCTGATTTTACCCTTCACTTCGAGCTCGAGCAAGACCTGCATCAGCACGGACGAGGGAAGACCGCTTGTCGCCAGCAACTCATCAATGTGCGTGGGAGTATCGAATGAAAGAAGAGCGAGAACTTTCTGCTGGCGCTCATCGAGGGTCAACGTGAGCTGCTCGGCGTCGGGAGCGGGCGCCGCCAGCTCCTGCTGGAGGATCCGCCGACTGATGTCGTAGGGCAGCTCCTCGACGACATCGCGCCAGTACTGGACGAGCTTGGCCCCGCTTTTGATGAGATAGTTGGGACCGAAGCTGGTGGCCGACGTGATATTGCCCGGCACGGCAAAAACATCGCGATCTTGTTCGATGGCCAGGCGAGCGGTGATAAGCGAGCCGCTCTGTTGAGCCGCTTCCACCACCACGACGCCGAGCGACAACCCGCTGATGATACGATTGCGAAAGGGGAAATTCTGCGGCGCCGGAGGCGTTCCCAGAGGGAATTCCGTCACCAGTGCCCCGCTGGAGCGAATCGCCTCGGCCAGTCGCTGATTCTCCCTCGGATAGGTGAGATCGAGCCCGGTGCCGAGGACGGCGATGGTTTTCCCTTTGGCTTCCAGGGCCCCGCGATGAGCGGCGGAGTCAATGCCCCGGGCGAATCCCGAAACAATCGTCAGCCCGCGCGCGGCCAGATCACGGGCCAGTTGTACGGCGACATTGGCTCCGTAGGTGGAGGGACGGCGCGTTCCCACGATGGCGATACACGGCTGGCCGAGCGCCTCCTCCAGGCGGCCCAGGGCATAGAGCACAATCGGCGGATCATAAATCTCGCGCAGGAGCGCCGGATACCGGGGATCGGCCAGAGTCACAACTTCCGCTCCCATGGCGTCGAGCCGCTTCAGCTCCTCCTCAGCCAGACGACGGGGCTCCGACGCATGGAGGCGATCAATCGCATCATCGCTCAGACCAAAGCTCTGCAGATCGGTCCGCGACGCGGCGAACACGGCCGCGGGCGATCCAAACCGCTCGATGAGTCGGCTCGCCGTGCGTGAGCCCACGCCGGTGATCAAACTCAAAGCCACCCAATCGTTGAGACCTTCCTGCGCGTGTGACATCGGGAATCTCACTGAACCGGACGTCAGCGAATCCGCTCCTTCCGGGACTGTCGTTGGTGCCTTTCAGGAGGAAAGGCGTTTTCTCTGACTGCCGGTGTCGCGCTCAAGGCGCATGAGTGTAGCCGCTCAGGACGAAGAAGGCAACTGCCGATTACCTCCGATCAACATTTCACTCTCGATCCCGGTGTCGAGAAACGGGATCGAGAGAGTCCGTGACTCGCCGACCGACAGATCCCTTCACTGCGGGAGCTGTCGGGGTCGCTCAATGGCCGGTAGCTCTCCGGTGAGCGACTTCAGGAATTCGACGACCGATTTCAGCTCGTCATCGGTGAACGGCTTGATCGGCATGATCTCTCCGTGTTCCTTCATGTACCGGCGACTTCGGCCATTGAGGGTGAAGAAGGCGACGTCTTCCAGCGTCGCCTCGTAGCCGTTGTGCAAATAGGGCGCCGTCAGAGCAATGTTGCGGAGCGTGGGCACGCGGAACTTCCCCACGTCATATTCCTTCTTGGTCAGATTGTACAGGCCGTAGTCCGGCGCCATGTAGAGCGTCGTGCGGGCGATTTCATGATTGGTGAAGAAGCGCGTGCGATGGCAATCGGTGCATTTTCCGCGGGTGAGAAAGATCTCCAACCCTTTCTTCTGCTCCTCGGTGAGAGCTTCGGTGTCGCCCTCGATGAACTTATCGAAAGGAGAGGGGCCGGTGACGATTGTCCGCTCGAAGGTCGCCAGCGCCTTGGCCAGGCGGTCCGGCGTCACCTGATCGCTGCCGAAGGCCGCGCGAAACAGCGGGCCGTAGCCGGGGATGGCGGCAATGGCTCGGGCCGCTCGCTCGGGCGAACTGCCCATGTGCGGACTGGAGAGTTCCTTGAGGGCTTGATCTTCTAAACTCCTCGCCCGCCCATCCCAGAAGAATTTTTGATAGTAGGCGACGTTCAGCAGCGACGGCGTATTGCGCATCCCTTTGCGCCCACCGACTCCCACGCACACGACTCTGCCATCGGCCCAGGCTTTCTCCGGAATGTGACACGAAGCGCAACTTGTCTTTCTGTCGCCCGAAAGACGGGGATCGAAAAAGAGCATCTTCCCCAGTTCGACTTTCTCGGGAGTGATGGGATTATCGGGGGGCACGGGGACATTTCCCAATGGACCCAAGGCTGCTTTGAAGAACGCCTGCCGGGCCTTGTCGCTCAGTTGGGCCAGCGCCGCTTCCCGCCCCTTGGGAGGAGCTGACGTCGTCACTTCCTTGCGCCCGCAGCCCACCAACACCACCGACAGAAGGGAGAGGATCAAGGCCGGGAGAACGATTCTTTGCTTACCCATAGCGTCCTCCTTCGTCGGAGAAAATCGTCCTCGCTTAGGATAGCCCTCCTCCCTGCTCCAGATCAAGAAAAGCTTCTCCGCTCCGAAAGGGACGGTCGAGGGTAAAACCATCGAGATCAAACGAATGAGCCCTCCGCCAGCAGGACCTTCCCTCTCTTCATGAGCCAGCATATTTAGCGCCCCGTGAGGAGCGGCATGTTTGGCCGACATGCACATGCCGCTCCGCCGGAGCCGGGGGATCCCCCTAGCGCATCCCCGTCCGCGAGGATCGTGCGGATGACTGTCCGGCCACCGTCAGTGGAGGGAGCGGACGCTTGAGCACCTCCTCGAAGAGATTGAAGATGCGCCGATAAGAATCCAGCCGCGAGGACTCGTTCTGCCACCCGTGATCCTCGATGGGCATGGTGGCCAGCTCCCAGCCGGTCTTCTTCAACTCGATGAGCCGTTGAACCAGACGGATGGTGTCTTGATAGTGGACATTGCGGTCGTGCATTCCGTGAAGGATGAGCAACCGATCCTTCAACCCATCGGCATGGTAGATGGGCGAACTCCGACGATACGCTTCCTCGTCCTCATAGGGGAGATTGAGAATGTTCGACGTGTAGGGATGGTTGTAGTGGGCCCAATCGGTCACCGGATAGAGCGCTGCTCCGGCAGCGAACACGCCCGGATGTTTGAACAGCGCCATCAGGGTGAAGAATCCGCCGTAGCTGCCTCCGTAGATGCCGATGCGGCGGGGGTCAATCCCCTGCGTCTGTGCGAGCCAGCGGGCCGCCGCCACGGCTGAATCCACGTCCTTGCCGCCCATGTTACGGTAAATGGCCGTGCGACAGTCGCGCCCGTAGCCCGATGAGCCGCGATAATCGAGATCGAGTACGGTGTAGCCCGCCTGGAGGAGGACGTTGAAAAACGGCGTCGTCCCGAAGCCTCCCCAATTCTTGAACACGCTCTGCGCGTATCCGGCACCGTGCACATAGATCACCGCCGGTCGCGTCGGATGAGGAACATCCGGCTTATAGAGGCGGGCGTAGAGCAGGTTGCCGTCGGCATCGGGGATGGTCACGATCTCGAACTTTCGCCAGCGATAACTCTTGAACTCGTCGGTGTAGGAATCGGTCAGGCGGGTCATCGGGGCTCCCGGCCGATTCTCCATCAGGTAGAGATCGGGAGGCATATCGGGATTGGTGTAGATCACGGCCATCCACTTTTCATCGGGCGAGAGGGTGACGGAATAAACGCCTTCGCCGCTCGTGATGCGGGTGAGAGATCCGCCGGTCACCGGCAGAGAATAGAAGTGGCGCTCGCCGGGATGAGGCTCGCTGGCGGTGATGTAAAACGTCTTCTTATCGCGGGAGAGTTGCACGCCGGTGATCTCCCAGCGACCCGACGTGAGCGGTCGAGCCGGACCACCGTCAATGGAAATCGTGTAGAGGTGGAAATAGCCGTCCCGCTCGCTGCGGAACCAGATGGTGCGATTGTCGGCCAGCCAGCCATACGGTCCCTGGCTTAAGATCCAGGCGTCATCATGCTCGGCATCGAGAATGCGAGCGGTCGCCTGGGCGACATCCAGGAGCACGATCCAACGATCCTTATTATCGCGGGCCCGCAGGACGCAAAAGGCCTGGCGGCCATCGTCGGACCATTGCACGGCCACCCCGCCGGGGCCACCAAACGGACCGGCCTCCGGGCTCATCAATTGAAAGCCGTACTCTCGCTTGCCCAATCCCATATCCACATAGCGGATCGCTCCTGTTTCCGTATCCATCACGCCGAGCTTCTGCTGCACCTGCGGAGCGCCAACTTTCACGCGACCCGTCCCGCCGATTTGCGTGGCCAATCGTTCGGTCTCCACATATCCGCTCCGGGTGACGTACTTGGGCATTTCGGGGATTTTGGCGCGGGCGGCTTCGGTGCGATCGTTGAGGATGAAGGTCACGAACTTTCGATCCGGGCTCAATTGCAGGCTGGTGACCGATTCGTTCTCTTTCAGGTAGGTGGGATCGGGAAAAGGTCCTCGCTCGCGTTTGGTCCGTTCCTTCTGCTCCTTCTCCTCCTTATCCTGCTTCCGAATGATCTCGAAGAGTTCGAGCTGCTGTTTCTCCAGATACTCATCCTGCCTGGAGAGTTTGGGCTTTTCCTCGGGATCGCGGCCCCGGCGAAAATCGGTGATCTGCCGGGTCTCGCCGGTCTCGATCACCCACTCGAAGAGGTTATCGCCCCGCTGGTAGACGATGCTCCGCTCATCGAAGCTGAAGCGAGGGTTCGACTCCGCGTCGGCTGTGCGTGTGATCTGGCGCGTCCGGCCGCTGCGGATGTCGTGAAGATAAAGGTCGCCCTGAAAAGCGTAGACTTTCAAGGTTCCGGCAGCGTTGCGATCGCCGGGATTGGATGAGAGCCAGCGCTTCTCTTCATCGGCGACCTTCCGCGGTGTGGCTCCCGGCGTGCGAATATCCAGTTCGTAGAGTTCGGCGCGATCCTGTCGTTCGGGATTCCATTGAAAATGCAGTTTGCTTCCATCCTCGGTCCAGCGAATTTGCGACGGGGGGGTTCCGGCCCATTTGCCGGGATCGCGCGAGATGGCTTCGAGCGTCAGTTGCGGAGGAGGTGGAGCGGCCGGTGACGTGCTTCTCCGGGCGCTCCTTTGACCCGTCCCCGCGAGTGCTCCAAACGGGAGCGTCAGCCCCCAGATGAGGGTGAGTGTCACGGCGATGAGTCGGGCAACCGATAGGCGTAGACGCATAGATTCGATCCTCCTTGCTGAAGTGATTTCGCCACTGGTTACGTCTGACCGTACGAGGAAAGTTACATCCCGCTTCCCACCGCAAGCAAGCAAAAAGGGGCTCCTTCCTCGCGTGCATCCCCGAGCGTCTCGCATCGGGGCGGGCACCGAGCGATCCCTTGCAATCCCCCCGCTCATCGTGGTTATCTATTTCGGGACAAGGAGCCATGGCCATAACCAATGCAGATGTCGCTCGCCTCTTTCGTGAGATCGCCTTCCTGCTCGATATGGAGGGCGTGGCCTTCAAGCCGCGCGCCTACGAAAAGGCGGCTCATGCGATTGAAGCGATGACCGAGCCGCTCACCGATGTCTACCGACGGGGAGGTCTGGCGGCTCTCGAAGCGATTCCCGGCGTCGGGCGGAGCCTGGCCGAAAAGATCGCCGAATATCTTCAGTCGGGCCGGATGACCTACTACGAGGAACTCAAAGCGAAGTACCCGATTGATCTCCCCTCGCTCATGGGCATCGAGGGCGTGGGACCGAAAATGATTCGCACCCTCTACGAAGAACTCGGAGTGAAAACGCTCGACGATCTGGAACAGGCGGCCCGTCAGGGCCGCATTCGCCATCTCCCTCGCTTCGGCGAGAAGATGGAGCAGAAGATTCTCAAAGGGATTGAATTTCGCCGTCGCCACGGCACGCGATTTTTGCTCGGCGAGGTGCTGCCGTTGGTGCAAGAGCTGTGCCAGCGGCTGGCGGCACGGGACGACGTCGAGATGATCGAAATCGCCGGTTCCATCCGCCGACGCAAAGAGACCGTGGGAGATGCTGACCTGCTGGTTGTCTCTCGCCGCCCCGGCCCGGTCATGGACTTTTTCGTCGCTCAACCTGAAGTCCTGCACGTCCAGGCCAAGGGCGAGACCAAAACCAGCGTCAAATTGAAAAACGGCATGGATGTGGATCTGCGAGTGGTCGAGCGAGAGAGCTTTGGTGCCGCCCTCCAGTACTTCACCGGCAGCAAGGATCACAACATCGAACTGCGCCGCATCGCCGAGAAGAAAGGCTGGAAGCTCAACGAGTATGGATTGTTCAAAGGCCGCAGGCGCATCGCCGGACGAACCGAAGAAGAAATTTATGACGCCCTCGGCCTCTCCTACATCCCCCCGGAACTGAGAGAAAATCAGGGGGAGATCGAAGCCGCGCGCGAGGGGCGGCTGCCCCGGCTCATCCCCTACGGGTCACTGCGCGGCGACCTTCAGGTTCAAACCAACTGGACCGATGGAGCCAATACGATCGAAGAAATGGCGCTCGAAGCCAAGCGCCTCGGCCTTGAATATATCGCCATCACCGACCATACCCGGAGCCTGGCCATGACCGGAGGCTCGGACGAGAAGAAACTCCTCCGCCAGATGCGGGAGATTGATCGGCTCAACGAGAAACTCGACGGAATTCGCCTGCTCAAGGGAGCCGAAGTCAACATCCAGCGCGATGGGACGCTCGACATTCGCGATGATGTTCTGGCGCAGCTAGATGTCGTGGGGGTGGCCGTCCACTCCCACTTCAACCTCTCGCGGCAGGAGATGACCGAGCGGATCATTCGAGCAATGCGGCACCCCTACGCCGACATCCTGTTTCACCCCACCGGGCGGGTGCTTCACAAGCGCGAGCCTTACGAGGTGGATATTGATGAGATCATCCGGGTGGCGAAAGAAACGGGAACGATCCTGGAAATTGATGCCTATCCCGAACGGCTCGACCTCAAAGACGAGCACATCCGGCGAGCCGTCCAAGCCGGTGTCCCGCTGGTCATAGACTCGGACGCGCATCATCTCAGTCACTTTCGCGTCCTCAGTTACGGGATTGCTCAAGCGCGTCGTGGCTGGGCACGATCGGAAGATATTCTCAACACGCTTCCCTGCGATGAATTCCTCGCCCGATTGAAGCGGCGCCGTCTCCGGTGACGTACCGCAGACTTCAGGCCACCGAACAGGCTCAATCGCCAACGTTACCTCCGTCACAGAGCAGATGGCCGGCGCTGCCGCCTTAGCCGTAGAGCGCCCGATGGACGGCCTTCGCTAGCGTTTTCACATCGTAGGGCTTGGTGACGACGCCCACCACCCCATAGCCGAAGAGCTGCGTGCCGATCTCTTCTGAACCATATCCGCTAACGAGGACGATCTTGACCCCGGGATTGATCTCGTGGAGACGGCGGCTGACCTCGCGCCCGTTCATATCCGGCATCAGGAAATCGAGCAGGACCAGGTCAACACCGGGCCAGCGGGCAGTATAAATGCGGAGCGCCTCCATCCCTCCTTCGGCGGGAAGCACCCGATAGCCCAACGATTCCAGGATGTTCTGTCCCAGCTCTCTCACCATCGGCTCGTCATCCACGAGGAGGATCGTTCCCGTTCCCCTCGGCACCGTTTCGTCGCGGTCCGCTGCAGCGGGCACCTTCAGTATCCCTACGACGGGAATGTAGATGAAAAAGGTCGTTCCCCGATCCACTTCACTCTCGACATCAATCCAGCCGCCGTGAGCTTTGATGATGCCGTAGGCCATTGACAATCCCAGACCGGTTCCGGTCCCGATCTCCTTGGTAGTGAAAAAGGGATCGAAGATATGGGGACGGATGGAGGGCGAGATGCCGAAGCCCGTATCGCTGATGGTCACGCGGGCGAACATCTCGCGGGGAGCAGTCTCTCCGGGACGCGGCACCGAGGTGTACTCACAGGCAATCCGCAGCCGACCGCCGTGCGGCATGGCATCACGGGCATTCATGAAGATGCTCAAAAGCGCCTGTTGAATCTGCGCCGGATCGGCCGTGATGAGAAGCGTCTCTTCCGGCAGTTCCGTTTCCACCCGAATATTTTCCGGCAGCGCCCGTCCGAGCAACGTCGCCATAGTCGAGAGAAGCTGTGTGAGGTTGCACGGCTCCTTGTGGTCTGTTCTGGGGCGGCTGAAGAGCAGCAGTTGACCGACGAGATCGCGCGCGCGCGCCCAAAACGAGGATGCGCTCCAGATAGTCATTGAGGGCCGGGAGGTCAGAGCCGAAGCGAACCTGCGCCACTTCGGCAAATCCCAGGATGCCGGTGAGAATATTGTTGAACTCGTGAGCGACGCCTCCGGCCAGCGTCTCAATGGCCTGGAGCTTCTCGGCCAGAAAGAGTTGCTCTTGCAGCTTGCGTTGAGCCTGTTCGGCCCGCTGACGCTCGATCTCCGCGCCCAGGCGCTGAGCGATGATTTCCAGCAGGCGCATTTCCACCTCGCTGAAATTCTTGGGTCGGGAATCAAAACCGTTGACAATCCCGATGACCTTCCCATCGCTCGCGTAGATCGGCGCTCCGATGTAGGACTCGATCCGTAGGGTTCGCAACTCGGGATCGTTGGGAAAGAGCTGCCATGTACATTCCGGATAGGCGCAGACCCGAGGCTCCTCGATGACGGTCTCGCAGGGCGTCCCCGCCAGCTCATAACGCCGACCGTGCTCGATCAGGCCGTTCTGATAGAACGTCAGGGCGCGCACCTCCCGCGTCCGGGCGTCGAGTTCGCCGACGACGACGTAGGAGACCCCCAATAAATCGGCCAGCGTCTTCGCCGCCTGGTCAAAGAGGCTCTGTCCATGGTAGCGGGTGGCCACGTCATAAATCCGGGCGATGCGCCGCTCCGCCTCATATCGCTCGCTGACATCGCGGGCAATCGTGTGCATCAGAGGGCGACCGCGAATGATAACCCTTCGATTGCTGAACTCCACCGATACCTTCCGCCCGTCCTTGCGCCGGAGAAAGGCTTCCGTGGTGATGTCCCGACCGCTCATGATCGCACGGAAGGTGCTGCGAAAGGCCAGCAGGTCTTCCTCCTCGTGGAGATCGGGGATACTCATGCGGAGCAATTCCTCGCGGCTGTAGCCCGTCAACTCGCAGGCCGCCTGATTGACGTCAATGAATCGCGCATGTGCATCCACCAGGAAAATGGCGTCGCGCGAGCCTTCAAAGACGGCTCTGAACCACTCCTCGCCTTCCTCAAGAGCATCCCTCAAGCGCCGCTGCTCGGTGATGTCTCGCTTGATGGCCAGAAAGCCGATGGGCTGTCCCGCTCTATCAGTGAGCAGTGTGAGCGTCACATCGAGGACGAGTTCGCGCCCGTCCCGGTGGTATTGAATGATCTCGCCCCGCCATTGGCCCTTCTCACGAAGGATTCGTTGCTGCTCGGCCCACGCCTGCTCGCGGGTCTGTCCTTCGAGCTTCGTCCTAATGACCTCGTTCACGCCCTTGCCGATGACTTCGTCGGCGCGCCAGCCAAACAACCGCTCGGCCGCTTGATTCCAGGCGGTAATGCGATAGTCCAGATCCACCGCAATCACTGCCTCGCCAATCTGATTGAGGAGTTGCGCCTGATAAGCCAACCGCTCTTCAGCCTCCTTTTTCTCGGTGATGTCAATGAGCGTTCCCTCATAGTGAAGAACGCGTCCCTCTGCATCCCGCACAACCCGCGTCAGACCACGAACCCAGACGATCCTCCCATCCCGCCGACGCAACCGGCCCTCCGACTCCAAAACGCCCGCCTGCTCGAGTGTCCGTTGCCAGCGCGACCGATCTTCCGGATCGCAGTGAAGATCGAAGGCCGAGATTTTGAGAATCTCCTCCGGAGTGTCATAGCCCAGCAAACGTGCCAGCGTTGGATTGGCATAGAGGATTTTTCCCTCCGGCGTGCTTCGATAAACTCCGATGAGCGCATCGGTAAAACCATCGGTGAACTCAGGAGCCCGATGAGCTGACTGAACAGCCATAAAGGCGATCTTCCCCTCCTTCCGCGGTGAATCGCTTCCGACCATCTCGCCCCCCACATTGCCGAATTTTCTATAGGCTCACGGGTGGTTTTCCAGCTTCTGCTCCACTTCTACTGAAGAGCCAGAGTCCAGCAAGCTCAGGAGTTCTTCCCGGGTGAGCGCAAGAGGCTACGTATATCAAGGTCACGGCGAATTCGTCAAGGCGATTTTGACTCTCCCGCCACGGCCAAGGGAGGCATTCTCACGCGCTATGACAACCACGGGGCAGCCGTCCACCCCTGTGGGGGGTCTCCCCCTTTCAGCCTATCCGGGGCAAATCCGAAGGGCGACCCCTCGACGGGAACTTGAAGAAGAGCTTTCTGCTCCTCTGTCGGGGAAGCGGTGAGCGGAACGAGGCCATCGCTGACGTGGGTCAGCTCTGATGACCGTTTTCGCCCTTGAATAATTCGACGGGAGTCCTCAAAATCAACCTTTCTATGTCTCAGGCGGTGACCGTGCTCAACTCTGCTCGACGCCTCATCGGTGGACTTATTCACCGGCTTTTGATCGGTGGATGCGTGATCTTGCTCTGTCTGTCGCCTGTGGGAGGACAGGGCCAGGAGACTCCGACGTCCTCTTCAACGGCGTCGCCCATTCCACCGGTTTATGTTGACAACCTCCTCAACGGTCTTCGGGTCTTCATCGTAGAGCGGAAAGGAGAGCCGACGATCACGCTCAGCTTGCTGGTGGAAAACGGTTCTGTTTTTGATCTGGCGCGGAAGACGGGAACGGCGGCGGTGATGGTGCGCGCGATGCTTCGCGGGGCGCGTGATCTCAGCGGGCAGACCATCGCCGAGCGGCTCGAGGCCCTCGGCGCCCGCGTGGATGTCTCGGTGACGGTGGACGCCATGCACATCCTCCTGGAAGCCCCTTCGCGCGGAGCAACGGAACTCATTCCCCTGATGGCTCGGTTCGTTTCCTTTCCCACGTTTGCGGCTGAGGAAGTCACCCGTGTGAAGCAGCAGTACCTGGCGGAACTGCGCACCCGGCGCACCGATCCGGCCGCCCGCGCCGATGAAGAATTCCTCAAAGCCCTCTATCAGCCTCACCCCTACGGACGCCCGCCGGAGGGAACCGAAGAGGAGGTGGCGGCGCTGTCGCCTTACGATCTGCTTCGTCACCATCGCCGATTCTTCATCGCCAACAAAGCTTCTCTGGTGATCATCAGCGATCTATCGCCCCAGGCGCTGATGCCGCTTGTACGACCCTATTTTGGGGCGTTCCTCAAAGGAGATCCCGTTCCCGCCAGTTTCCTGCCTCCTTCGGCTCACACGGGCATCACCATCAAGGTGTACGATCGTCCCGATCTCACCGAGTCTCACATTCGCATCGGATACTTCGGGCTGGAAAAATTCAACGAAGACTATTTCCCCGCCCTCATCCTCGGCCAGATTCTCACGACCGACCGATTGCCCCGGCTGATCGGCTCGAGCGATCAGCGCGCGGCGTCGGGCTGCCGGTTCGAGCTGCGGTCCTTCAAAGGGCTTTTCCTCTGTCAGGCCGCTGTGCCGGGCGCGAAAACAGTTGAGACCGTTGCCGGTCTGCTTCGTCTTTTCGCCGAGATTCGCACGCACGGGGTGACCGAGGCGGAGGTCAACGCCGCCGCGTCACGGCTGATCGAACACTACAGCTCCCGGATGACACAGGCCAGGGAGATCGCCCGCGAATTGCACCGGATTGAACTGTATCGTCTGGGCCGCGATTATCCCCAGAAATTCCGCGAGCGTCTGAGTCGCGTCACTCCGACCGATGTGAAGCGGGTCGCCGACAAATACCTTCCCTCGTCCACGGCCATCATCGCCGTCGTTGGTCCGGCCCACTCGTTTGCCGAGAATCTGAAATCCCTGGGAGCCGTCGAGATCGTCAATGCCCCACCGGCGAGCAAACCGGGCGAATGATCCCGGTATCGCTCCCACACCGGTAAGGACCATTACGAAGGACCGGGGCGAAGCTGCAAGCGATGTCGCGCGGCTCGCTCGACGGCAGCCTCACTGAAGGGAAAAAGACCGGGCTGGACGCGAATCCACTCGTCGAGCTGATCCTGATAGTGAGGACTCGCGTGATGCCCCGATTGACCCAGTGTGATATGCAGGCGCGTTCGGTCGAGGTCGGAGAAGTCCACGATCAAGCGCATGGAGACGCCGTACATGCGCTTTTTGCCGTAGGCATTGATCGTGTTGGGCGATCCCCCCATCTCGATCTCTCGCGAGTTGAGCAGCCTCTTGAGCACGCTCAGCCGACTGAGCGGATGGGCGAACGTCAGCGTGTTGAGCCGACCATAGCGCCAGGATCGAGAATCCGGGCCGAGGTCGCGGGTCAACTGTTCGAGAGCTTCCAGATAGCAATCCTGGAGCACCTTCTCGTAGGAGTCATACCCCGAGGGCAACCACTCGCGAGGTCGTTCCGTGATGAGCCAGTCCACGAGCAGCGAGTCATTGGCCCACTCATAGTTCTCCCAGCGGTCGCCGAGAACGCCTTTGAGGATCATCTGGCGGAAGAGAGTCCGCATGGTCGTCACGAGCGCCGCCGCCCGGCTCTCCGGGCGTAGTTGACCGTCCCAATCGGCGAGCCATTCTTTGATCTCTCGCCAGAGGCGATGATCCCCTCCAGCGCGGGCATTTCCCAGGACGGCATCGGCGATTTTCACCACCTCGCGGGCGAAAAGAGCGTCGGGAATCGAATAGACGTCGGCCTGGATGAGTCGAACATCTTCCACGCTCACCCGGGGTTTCTGCGAGAGAAGCTCGATGATGCGAGCCGCTCGATACGGCGGATACCACAGGTGCGTCAGGTGGTACCGGTATGATCTCCCCACGATACGTTGATTGGCCGTGACGATGACTCCTTCGGGGGGATTGTACAGATGCGGCAATTCATCAAAGGGGACGTATCCGATCCACTCCCCCTGGCCGCGTGCGCCGTCAACCGGGACCGATCCGTCGCCGTGCGCCCGCAGCGGGATACGACCTGCGGCATAGTACCCGATGTTGCCCGCGCCGTCGGCGTAGACGAAATTTTGCATGGGGCCGGGAAAGTGTCGGAGCGCACGGCAAAAGTCTTCCCAGTTTGTGGCCCTCATGATGGCGGCGAAGGCGGCGAACTCGCTGGCATCGTCCAGCGCCGTCCAGCGCAGCGCGAGCTTCTTATTCTGCTCCTCGGCGATGATCGGACCGTGACGCGTGCGCACCACACGATGAATCACCGTCTCCGTCCGGTTTGAGATCAGCGATGTCCGAACCCGAATGGGCTCGTCGAAGACCTCGGCTTGCTGCCAGGTGGAACCCACCCGGTAGAGCTGCGGGTTGTCCGGGTGAAACTCCTCGATGAAGAGGTCCTGGACGTCGGGATAGACGTTGGTCGCGCCCCAGGCGATGTGTTCGTTATGGCCGAGAATCACGCCCGGCACGCCCGGCAGCGCCACGCCCGCGACATGTAGTGTCGGGCACTTCAGGTGAACGGCATACCATATCGAGGGATTGGTGTGACCGAGATGAGGATCATTCGCCAGAAGAGGCTTGCCGGTTTCCGTGCGGGAGCCGCTGAGGACCCAGTTGTTGCTCCCCATCAATCCCGGAGCCACGCCCAGAAGAGCACGCGCCTGATCCTCGGCCCTCATCCAGGCGGTGAGGTCAGAAAAAGCGGGCCGGGATTCTTTTCCCTGCACCGCACCAGCAGAAGCCGTCGCCTTCGTCCCCGGAAGGGGCTCGGATTTCACGGGCGGCGCAACGGAGTCATCCGTTCCCACGACCGGACGATCGAAGGGCGAGAATTCCGGCAGAAGCTTTTGTCGTTTGCCCTCGTCTATTCCGGCCAGGACGAAACCGCGCATCCAATCCGCTCGCCAGGTGGAACTGAGCCATTCGGCCAGAACTTTGCCGATGACGAGCGAATCCACCGGCTCCCACGGTCGGGGTCGGTAATTCAACAGACGAAACTCGAAGGGAAGCTGATGACTCTGCGATTCGATATAAGCGTTGACGCCCCGGGCGTAGGCGGTGAGGACCTGTTGAATGTGAGGATCCAGTTGATGCAGCGCCCGTTCGCAGAGGCGGCGATAGCCGAGCGTGCGGGATCGCTTGTCCATCTCCAAAGCTTCCGCGCCGAAGATTTCCGCCAGCTCGCCGCGTCCGACGCGCCGACTGATGTCCATCTGCCAGAGCCGGTCCTGGGCCGTCACGTAGCCCTGAGCGAAGAAGAGGTCCTCTTCGGTGGCTGCCCGGAGATGAGGAATTCCACGATCATCGCGGAGCACCAGGACGGGAGCGGTGAGTCCCTTCACGATGATCTCGCCATCGAGCTGCGGCAGACCCGCCCGCGACCAGCGATAGTAAACGCCCGCTCCAACGGTGACCGTGAGGACCACAAGGACGACGACCACTGTGAGGAGCTTTTTCACCATCGTCCGATGAAACGAGAGATCGCCGTCGCACCGCCATGTCAGGTGGAGGGATCAGCCCCTGCATAGACATCGCTGGCGGCCTCCACGCCGGAGCCGCAGCGGAATCCCTCGCTGCGCAAAACATGTTCCAGAGCGCCGAGCAAAAGCAATACGTTCGCGCGGGTGCTGCTTTCGCCCATGAGGCCGATCCGCCAGATTTTCCCTTTCAACGGTCCCAGCCCACCGGCGATCTCGATATTGAACTCGGCCAGAAGGCGCGCCCGCACGCGGGCCTCATCAACTCCATCCGGGACACAGACGGTATGGAGCGTCCAGAGCCGGTGGGATTCGGGGACGAAAAGTCGAAGCCCCATCGCTTCGAGTCCCGCCCAGAGAGCGCGGGCATTCAGCTCATGCCGTCGCCAGCGAGCTTCCAGGCCCTCTTCGGCGATCATGCGCAGTGCTTCTCGCAGCGCGTAGTTCATCGAGATGGGAGCCGTGTGATGATAGGTTCGCTCGCTGCCCCAATACTTCTCCACGAGCGAAAGATCGAGATACCAGCTCTGCACCGGCGTCCTGCGTCGGCGCATCTTTTCCAGAGCGCGATCGGACACGGTGATCGGCGCCAGTCCCGGCGGACAACTGAGGGCCTTCTGCGAGCCCGAGTAGCATACGGCCAGGCGATGCTGATCCACGCCGACCGAATGGGCGCCCAAACTGGTGACGGCATCCACGATGAGGAACCCTTCGCGCTTGTCAATCGCGGCGGCGAGCGGCTCCAGAGGCTGAAGCACACCGGTTGATGTCTCCGCATGAACGACGAAGACGACGCGGGCGCGCGACGCCTCCAGCGTCGCCACGATTCGCTCGGCATCCAGAGGGCGCCCCCATTCCGTCTCCACTCGCAGCGGACGCGCTCCCGCGCGACGGGCAATCTCATACATCCGCTCACCGAAATAGCCGGCGATGCCGATGATCACTTCTTCGTCGGGTTCCACCATGTTGACCATGGCCGCTTCCATACCGGCGCTGCCCGTCCCCGACAAGGGAATCGTGAGCCGGTTGCGCGTCTCGAAGACATAGCGCAAAAGCTCCTGCACATCGTTCATGCAGGAGAGAAAGACCGGATCGAGATGTCCCACCAGCGGCTCGCTCATCGCACGAAGGACGCGATCCGCCACCAGGCTCGGACCGGGACCAAGAAGGACGCGACGCGGGGGATGGAATTCAGCGACGTTCATTTCACCTCCTGGAGAAGATCGAGGACGAATCGAATGGGCGTGGCCAGACCGATGGATCGGGCGCCGGGATCGAGAGGCTCCCCCAGTTCGCCCAATCGCGCCGTGAGAACGCCGATGACTTTTCCCTGGCGGTTGAAGATCGGACTGCCACTGAACCCTTGAAAGACGGGAGCATCCAGTTGAATGATCGTGGGAGTGCTCTTGCTGATGGTGCTGCGGGTCAGGGTCGTGGTCGCTCGCTGTTGACCGGTCGTTTGCAGCAGCGTCGTCCCCAGAGGAAACCCGATGATGGCGACCTCGTCGCCCTGTCGCGCCTGAGCGGTGTCCGGCTCGAACCCGGAGACCACCGGGACGGGCCGGTCGGTGACGATCTGCAAAACGGCCAGGTCCGTCTCCTTCGATCCCCGCAGCAGTCGCGCCTCCAGAGCATCCTCAGGGGTTCGATCGGCGAAGATGACCGTGAGCGAAGTCGTCCTTCCCTGAACCCCCTGCGACATCATCTTCGGATCAACTTCCCAGGGACGGATGATGTGATAGTTGGTTACCACCAGACCCGAAGGATCAACGGCAAAACCCGATCCTTCGCTGACGGCCGCGGTCGTCTGACCGGTGGTCGGATTAGTGAGGGTGAAGGAGTTGCGGATGAGAACGACTGCCGCCTGATTGAGTTCGGCCACCGCAGAGAAGCTCGAATCATTACCGGATGACGAGGGATTCAACGAGCGGTCCCGCACGAGGAATGTATAGGAGGTGGCCGCCAGAACGCCGAGCGCCACAAGCGACAGCCCCATCACCCACCAGCGAAGTCGTCGGGAGGATCGGCGCAGCGCCGCATCAATCATCATCTGCACGGTCGTCCGGCCCAGGCGCGAAGAACTGGCCTCGCGGGCTTCCGTCTGAATGAAAGAGGACACCGAGGACGTTGCCGCCCATCCCTCCTGCTCCTGAAGCAAACCGGTGCCGGTTTTCACCTCGACCTCCGGGCCCACCTCGATGCGCAGGCGCGGCCCTTTGCGCCCGAACTCGACGAGATCGCCGCTTCGCAGGTGCGCCCGCTTGACCTTCACGCCGTTGACGTAAATTCCGTTGGTACTGTTGAGGTCTTCGAGGATGCACTCTCCGCCCTGAACGAAGAGGGCGGCATGATGAGCCGACGCTCGTACATCCTGGGGATGAAAGACGACATCGTTATCGGCGGCGCGACCGAAGGTGATCGCTTCTTTGTCGAGAACCTGACGCTGTCCGGCCCATCCCCCCGTGAGATGTGTGATGATGACAGCCATCGCTCGAACCTAGGTGTCGGGTTCTTTGCTCGGTTCTTGAAGGGGTGGTTTATAGCCTTCGATGAGTTGCGCCGTGACGGTTCCGAAGCCGGTGCGGAGTCGCGCGGCCACGGGAACGTGTCGCTCGTCTTCGGTCACCCACACGACCATCTCGCCCTCTCGCTTGATGAGTCGCCCCTCACCGAACACCTGCGGTTCCAGCCGCAGGGCTTTGATGCGACCGAGCGGCGTTTCCACTTCTTCCGGCGGAAACACCTTCACCTCCAGATCGAAGGTCTCCCCTTCGTCGCTCAAGGGGAAGACAAACGACGTGTTGGGGACGAGCGGCTGACTCCGCACGTAATAGGTGGCCGAGACGATGTCCTGAACCCAATCTCGCGTCGGCTTCTCGCCGACTTTCGGCGGTTCATCCGGCCGGGTCAAATCCCGCACGACGAAGGTAACGCGTTGATTCTCCCGATCGAAAACGGCCAACTGAAACAGTCTCGTCTTACCCTCGGCGAGATTTTTGCGCGTGCGTACCACGCCGAACGTCTCGATATCTACAAACGACTCGAAAAGGTCTTCGACGGTGATGCCGAGCAGGGCCAGCAGGACGCCTTCCGAGCGGGCTTCGGCCCGAATGTGATAATGCCTGGTCAGCGGTTTCTCCTGGGAGAGATCGAAAGTGAAGGTCAGCTTCCCGACGGTCGCCGAGATAATGAACTTCGAGTAGCGCACCTGATAGACGAGTTTCTCTCCGGGAGAAAACGGCAGGGTCTTGGGGATTCTCGCGGTCGCTTCCGACGGCCCCGTTTGCTGGAGACTGCTTGAGGGTCTTCCCGGGCGGGAACCAACAATCACCAACAGAACGATCAACCCCCAGCCGATGCGGGAGCGCAGCCTGACCGATCCCGAGTGCCGCGCACCACTCATAGGGCCTTCACCAGCAACAGAGCGCAGACCAGGAGGAACCCGACGAGCGCCCGATATTCCCGGTTTTCCCAGTAGACCGAGAAGGCGAATCGGGGCGGCGCGTCCATTCCCACAGACGCCCGTCCGGGGGTTCCGACGTCAGAAGCGGAAGCCACTGTCTCCGCAGACGCGCGCGCGCCTCGCCGCAACCGGGGAAGAAAGAGGGGAACCGCCTGCTCATAACGATCATAAGCCGGCCCGAAGAGGGCCCGGAGATGTTCGCGTTCGGCCACCATCGCCGGATAGTAAAAGACGCCAAAGAAGAGAGCAAACCATAGCAGAAGGCCGGGACTCCCGCAAGCAAGGCACAGTCCAACCCCAATAAGCAGTGATCCGAGGTAGAGCGGATTACGAGTGAGGGCGTAAGGACCCGCTTGAACGAGGACGCGATCTTTCCTGAGATAGCCCGACGCCCATGCCCGAAGGATCAATCCCACCGCGGCCACACTCATGCCCCACATCAACGAGGAGATCGTCGGCTGCGCCACACTCAGGCTGATGAGGACAAAGAGGAAGCCCGCCGGGACGCGCGCTCGACGCAATCCTCGAATGAGTTTCCAGCGATGATCGGTCAGCGAGTCTGCCATCGCAGCTCCGTGCCGGAGGCAGTGAGTGCCAGCCTCCGCTCGATGGCCTGTTTCACCGATTCGACGGGAATTTGCAGCATGGAGGTGGGGTCGGCACGGCGGCTGTAATAGCGATAGCCCTGGTCGAGCGACTGCTCAACCACCTCGTCCCGAGGGTCAAAGGGCCCGTTGCGCCGCGCCGACGTTGGACCGTAAAGAGCCACAAGCGGCGTTGCCCGTGCTGCCGCCAGATGAAGCGGTCCGGTATCTCCGCCGAGGAACAATCGCGCGCGGTCGCAAAGCGCCGCCAGTTGCTTGAGCGAACAGGGCAGAACGAGCGGACGTGCCCGCCGACACCCACGGACGATTTCTGCAGCCAGGTTCTCTTCTGCCGGGCCGATCGGGATCACGCTCGCCAGCCCGTAGGCTTCATGGAGGAAATCGGCGATCTCGGCGAAACATATCGGAGGCCACCGCTTGGCCGCCCATCCGCCTCCGGGAGCGAGCACCACAAACTCGCGGATTCCCACCGCGCGCAAGCTGTCCTGGACGAACTCCCGATCTCGCTCGGAAATGAAGAGAGGGAACTCATAGCCCGAACCCGCGCCCGCGTCTCCCACCGATGCTCCCTGGCCGAAGGCCGAGCGAACGAGTTGAAGGTGCTGATCAATCACATGCTCGGACGACAACACCGGCACCTGCTCGGTGAGAAAGAACCGGCTGGCCGGTTCTTTCAGGGCTGCCGTCTCCCGCCCGATGCGCCGGGGTGCGCCCGAAAGAGCGGCGATGACGCCCGACTTGATCAATCCCTGGAAATCGAAGGCGAGATCGAAAGACTGGCGGCGGAGATCGCTCCCCATTGCGCGAATTTCTCGCCAGGTGGCGGGGCTTCCGAGAGCCCGTCGCCACCGCCGCGTATCCACCGTGATGAGCCGATCCAGGACGGGGCTTCCCTCAAGCAGCTCGGCAAACGGACGTTCAACGATCCATGCGATCTCGGCCTCGGGACGCGCGCGCCGCACCCAGGCCACCGCCGGAAGCGTGTGAATGATGTCACCGAGCGAACTGAGCTTGACGATGAGAATCTTCACCGTTGATCTCCCGAAGCGGACGTATCAGACGACGAGAACCGCTCCACGATCCGCCGCACCAGCTCCTTGCTCGAATGCTTTTTCTCATCACCGACGATGGCGACCGCACCTCCATAGGAGCGAACGACCTCGCGTTCGGGAACGGAATCTTCGGTATAGTCGGTCCCTTTGGCGTGAACATCCGGCCGAAGGGCGTGCAGGAGGGCATCGGCCGTGGGCTCGTCGAAGATGGTGACGAAATCAACGCAGGCGAAGGCCGCGATGATCTCCGCTCGTTCCGCGGCCGAGAGGATCGGTCGGCCCGGCCCCTTGAGCGCCCGGACCGAGGCATCCGAATTAATCCCCACCACGAGGAGGTCGCCGAGCGCCCGCGCCGCCTGAAGGTATCGCACATGGCCGACGTGAATGAGATCGAAGCAGCCGTTGGCCAGCACGATTCGTTTGCCCTCGGCCCGCGCCTGAGCCACACGAGCCACCAGTTCATCGCGCGGGAGAATTTTTTCCCTTCCCATTGCGGAAACTTCCTCCTGCTGTTGCGAAGGCTACCGATGCCGCCAGCTCCTGCGGGCTGGCCGTGGCCGTGCCCCGCTTCATGACGACGATGCCACCGGCGTGATTGGCCAGGTGAGCGGCCTCCAGAAAGGTTGCTCCCGCCGCCAGCGCCAACGTATAGGTGGCAATGACCGTATCTCCGGCGCCCGTCACATCCACCGGCTCATCGCTTCCGACAACCGACAGATGCACAGCCGACCGCCCATTCTCGAAAAGCGACATGCCGTCTTTCCCGCGCGTGATGAGCAGAGCCCGAAGGCCCAACTTCCGGCGCAGGTCTCGTCCCACCCGTTCGAGTGTCGCCAGATCATCAATGTGGTGACCGTAGAGCGCTTCCACTTCCGATTGATTGGGAGTGGCCGATGTGAACCCCTTCAGTTCCGCCAGGCGATAGCGCGAATCAACCGTGACGAGCAATCCTCGCCGATGGGCCAGCTCCCTCACCGCATCTGCCACCGCCGGAGAGACGACGCCGTAGTTGTAATCGGAGAGGATCACCGCCTGAGCGTGCCGCGACGCCCGACGAAGCTGCGCGATGAGGTCCCGCGTGAGCGTGTCAGCGATGCGCTGGTCCGGCTCGTGATCAATGCGGATGACCTGCTGCCGCGTCGAATGGACCGAACCGGCGAGAATGCGCGTTTTCGTCGGCGTGCGATAACCGCTCACCGGGAGAATTCCCGAGGTGTCCACACCCCGACGCCGAAGGGCCTGGACGAGCTGCCGACCCGCCGCATCCCGCCCCACCACGCCGACGACCGCCACCCGAGCCCCCAACGCCGCCAGATTGGCCGCCGCATTCCCGCATCCTCCCGGATGCAACTCCTTCCGCTCAAACCGCAGGATCATGACTGGCGCCTCCCGCGAAATGCGAGAGATCTCCCCGTAGATGAACTCATCCGCGATCACATCACCGACGACGACGATCCGTCGGTCGGAGAACGCGCGGATGAGGTCGAGTAATCGGTTGCGATCAGGCGCGGCCACCATGACGGAGAATCCAGTGAACGGCTTCCAGAAGCGTCGGCGCAACATGATCGGGCGGTCGCGGCCAGAGATGGCGCCCGGCTTCGTATTCCGCTCGGCCATAGCCGGTCAGCACGAGGATGGCCCGAGCGCCGACGGCGTGAGCCAGCTCCACATCCGTGTACTTATCCCCCACAAAATAGGACTGCGTCAGATCAAGCGCGAACTCCCGCTCGGCCCATTCGACCATTCCCGGCAGAGGCTTGCGACAGCGACACTGCTGCCGATAGGCCGCAACGGTGGCTTCGGGATGATGCGGGCAGTAATAAATGGCATCGAGTCGTGCTCCCCGCGCCTGCAAGTCCCGACGGAGCTGATCGTGAATCGCCGCAATGTCCGCTTCCGTGAGGTATCCTCGCGCAATCCCCGATTGATTGGTGAGCACGATGGCGCGAAACCCCGCCTCGTTAATCAAGCGCACCGCTTCCGCCGCCCAGGGAAAAAGACGCAAGCTCCCCACATCGGTGACGAATCCGACTTCTTCGTTGAGCGTCCCATCTCGATCTAAAAAGACGGCGCGTTCAGCCATGAGCTTCTCCTTGTGCGAAAATGCCGGTGCGGGCGCGGTCGAGAATCTCGGTGGCCGGTGCGAGGACATCGTCAACCTGGACCCGCGTCATGCAGCGATGATCAATCGGACACTCCCGCAACATGCAGGGGGAGCATTCGACGGGATGCTTGACGACATACGCGTGATCCGAGAAGGGGCGGGTGGCGAAATCCTCCGTCGGGCCGAAGATCACCACCGTGGGGACACCGACGGCAGCGCCGACATGAGCTGCGCCCGTATCATTGGAGATGAGAAGGTGTGCACAACTGAGCAGTGCCAGCAGATCGGCCACCGTTGTCTGCCCGGTCAGCACGAGCGGCTCTTGCCTCATCTGCTGGCGGACGCGCTCAGCTACCGCCCGCTCGGCTGCCGTCCCGATGAGGATGACGGCCGTATCGCCCCGTTCGAGCAAGGCATCGGCGACGGCGGCGAATCGCTCCGGCAGCCACTGTTTGGCACGACTGTTGATGGCTCCGGGGTTGAGAACGACGAGCTTCTTGCGCAGATCCAGACCGGCTTCGGCCAGCCGCTTCTTCATCTCCTCCTGACGAGGAACGGGCACCGTCAGACGAAGATCCGAAGGTGACATCATCGGGCGAGCATCTGCCGACAGCATCCGGGCCGCCTCCGCTACCAGGTGGAGGTAGCGATGCACCTCGTGCTGCCGCAAGAGCGTCGGCGCGAGAGCAATCGGATGCGTCAGCAGGAAGCGACGCCCGTGCGTGGCATAGCCGATCCTCACGGGAATTCCCGCCACGGCGGTGAGAACTGCCGCACTGAAGGCATGAGGGAAAAGGATGGCAGCATTGTACCGGCGTGACCGCAGCTCCCACCCCACCCGAAGAAAGTCGGTCATCGAGCGAAGCGGTCGAACCAGCACATCATCCACGCACTCCAGCTCGCGGAACACATCGGCGACCGATGGTCGCACGAGCAATGTCAGATGGGCCCGGGGAAAACACCGACGCAGATGCCGCAGGGCCGGGATCGTCATGATCGAATCCCCCAGCCAGTTCACGCCCCGCACGAGGATTTTTGTGTTCGCATCCGCCATGACAGATCGCCATCCAGCGTCGTTGACGGAAGCTCCCGGCATCTCGCGCCCTCCTGCCGACCGGGAAACTGCTCGCACGCGTCATCCGTACCATCACTCCGGCACAACGATCAGCCGCGACTCCTCCTGAGGATACGGCTGATAGAGCGAGGCCACTCGAATATACGCCTGCGCATCCTCCTTCTTTTGCAGAGCAGACGCGAGGATTTTCACAACGGCTAGACTCTGGATGATCGCCTCCGTGGACACTCGTCCTCCCGCATCCGTCACCACCTTCTTGAGATCGTCGAGCAGCCCCAGAATCTTTTCGACGACACGTTGAACCCGGGGGGACTCGGAGGTGTGCTGATAAATGATGCCGCGCTGAAGCGTCTCATAAGTTTGCAGGGCGAGACTCAGTGCCGCGAGGACTTCCGAATCGGTGAGATCGGGATGGTGCTCACGACGCACCTGGACAATCGCGTGCTCGATGGTGTGCAGCAGAGGAGTCAGGGACTTGACATCCTCGATCCAGTCATCATGATCCGCCGCGATCAGAGCATTCACGAGAGCTTCCATCAGGCGCTTCCCCGTCGTCTCACGAGCATCTCGTAGATAGGGACACGCTTCGACACAGGCAATCGTCATCATGCGGTGGGTGGCACAGCACACCGAACAAATCTGCGCCCGCAGAGGTGGACAAAAGCGCTTGCCTTCTCGCTGTTGGCACTGGATGCATCGGGCCATCGGTGAGACTCCTTATCCGGCAACAAGCCGTCGCTCCGCCTGCCATACGGCGAGCGGGTTCACTCCAGCATCTCCTTGAACCGCTCGAAGAGGCTCTTGTTTTTATCCTGCTGCTTTTCTTCGAGGCGAGCCAGTTCCTCCAGCAGCTTGCGCATCTCGCGGGTGAGCCGCGTCGGCGTGACGACGCGCACCGTCACCAGCAGATCGCCTCTTCCCCTCCCCTCCAGGCGGGGCATCCCCTTGCCGTGAAGAGTGAACGTCTCTCCGGTCTGCGTGCCGGGAGGAATCTTCAGCGTCTGCTCGCCATCGAGCAGCGTGGGGATTTTGATCTCCGCGCCCAGGGCCGCTTGCGAGAAGGTCAGAGGAATCGTGCAGGAGAGGTCGCTCCCCTGGCGCTCGAAGAACTCGTGGTCGCGGACGTGAATGACGACATAAAGATCACCGGGCGGGCCGCCTCCGATTCCGGCTTCGCCTTCGCCTCTGATGCGGAGCCGAGACCCATTGTCCACGCCCGCCGGGATCTCCAGCTCCAGGCCGCGCTCCTGACGGACGCGCCCCTGACCGTCGCACTCCGAACAGGGGTTGTTCAGAACGGTGCCCACACCGTAGCAGTATCCGCAGGTGCGCGTCACCGTGAAGAAGCCCTGTTGAGAACGGATGTGGCCCGAACCGCCGCACCGCGGACAGACCACGCGCGACGATCCCGGAGCCGCTCCGGTTCCGCGGCAGGCCGAGCAGGTCTCCCATCGCGGCACGCGAATTTGTTTGGTGACTCCCCGGGCCGCTTCTTCCAGCGTGATCTCCAGGTCGTAGCGCAGGTCGGCTCCTCGCCGCGCCTGAGACCGCCGTCGCGTCGTCGTCCCGAAAATGTCGCTGAAGCCGAAGAAATCACCGAGCAACTCCTCGAACATGCTGAAGGGATCGAATCCCGCACCGTAACCGGCAGCCGCCGTCGAGCTGACTCCGGCATGGCCGAAGCGATCGTAGCGACTTCGCTTCTCCGGATCCGAGAGGACACTATACGCCTCGGCCACCTCCTTGAACTTCTCCTCGGCCTCTTTATCGCCCGGATTTCGGTCAGGATGGTATTTCAGCGCCAGTTTCCGATAGGCCGATTTGATCTCCTGCTCGGTGGCGTTGCGACTGACACCCAGAACTTCGTAATAATCGCGTTTGTTGTCCAACGTCGTTCCCCCCGTTCGATCTCCGACCGCAAGCCCCGGCGAGCGTCTCGGGGACTCCCTCCCGATCGCGCGATTCCGATCGAACGTAAGGTTTATTTTGTCGTGAGGGGAACGAAATTGCAACGGGGCCTGTCGGGGGAGCGCAGGATGCCCCGGCGCTCAACGGCACGAGGGATTGAAGCCCGTGAGTCGAAGCACGAAGGCGCGCTCGCCGAGCGCAGCTTGTTTCTCGATCTCCATCGTCACCCAGAGCGCGGGATTTAACTCGGGTTCCCTGACTGTCGGCATCGAGGCTCGAATCCCGCCGCCGGCAAACTGAATGTCCGTCGCCTCCAGCAGTCCCACGCCGAGGATCAGGACCTGCCCGCGAGACCCGGGAGCCGCTTCATCACCAAGAGAGGGCAGAAGCTGTCCCGCCGATGCAGTTCGGTCACCCCTGAGGGGAATGCTCCGCACAATGTCGGCCAGTCGCCTCCGCAGGCGATCCTCTCGATCTTTCCCCGTCAAGGGGAGCAGTTCATCACGCCCCCGTCGCACAACCGACCGGCCGCGCACGGCGACCAGGGCCGATGGGGAAGCCGGCCCCGTTTCCGTGCTGAGCAGGAGAATCTGCGGCGGAGAGACGGTGAAGACCGTCGTCCCGCTCCCGACGCGCGACCGGGGCGTGGTCACCGAAAATGTGCGCGATCCCAAAACGGCAGTAGCGGCAACCGTGAGCTGAATCGGAGCCGGCTCGTTGAGAATGAACGGCCCATCATTACGGACGATGACGCGGGCATCAATGCCGCCGGGATCATCAAATGTCACCGCCGTCAGATCACGAACGCCGACCCCTCCAACGAAGGCCATGCCGCAGGCGCCGGGCGATGCCTGACTGAGGTTGTGGCCGTCGGCGATGAAATCAATCCTCGGCGGCGTCACGGTCAAGCTCACGTTAGTGTCCGCGCTCCGAACGACTCCGGGAGGGCGGGGAATGATCAGGGAAAACGGATGCTCGCCAAGCGGTGCGGAGGAATCAATCGAAAGCTGCACCGGGATCAGCGGATTGAGCTTCTCCTGTTCTTCTGCCGGGATCGGCTCGATTGTTGCTGTTATGCCCGAGACGGCAAACTGCATCGCCGTCGCACCGCCCAACCCCGTGCCCATGACGAAGACGCGCCCTGACGTTCCCGGTGCGCCTTCGCCGCTCGGACTGAAATCACGACCGCCGAGAAAGTTATTCCCCTCCAGGAGAGCATCAATCCGAGGAGGCACGATCGTGAAAGCCACATCACGGGTGGTGACCTCGCCGCGCGCGGTGCGCAAAGTCACGCTGCGCGGTCCCGGCGCAGCATCGGAACTGATGCGCAGAGTCAGCGAGAGAGTCGGGTTGAGCGCTCTCGCGCCCTCGCTCGCCGGAGGCGGATCCACGGTGGCAGTCACGCCGCTGCCGCTCAAGCGGGCTTCCACCACCTCGTCCAGACCGATGCCGCAGACATCCACGCGACCGGACGATCCCGGTGCTCCTTCAGGATCGCCGAAATCAATGATCTCGGGCGGTTGAACAATGAAGACCACTTCGCCGCTCGTGATCGCTCCATCCGGCGTGATGAGGGTAAACCGCCGAGGACCCCAAGAAGCTCGCTCGGCGATCGTAATCTTCACCAGAAGCGACGGATTCAACCCATCCGAGCCGAGGACGCCGACGATCTCTCCCCTGACGTCCTCGTCCTCAAAGCGAATGGCCGTCGCGCCCGCCAGACCGATGCCGAAAATCTGGACGAGTCCCCGGGCGCCGGGTCGGCCACGACCGTTTCCATCACCCGGCGCGCGCGAGCAGTCGGTGGTGCTGCCGTCCCGAATCTCGGTGACCCGCGGCGGCACAATCCGGAGCACAACCGTTCCGCTGGAGATCACCGAATCGGCCGCCAGCGCGATCGGATGAATCGCCAAAGAGAGCATTACCCCGAGGTGCATCCCTGCTGTCGCTGTGAATCGAATCGGCTTCTTTCGCCGTGTGCCTGTAGCCGTGCCCGTGGGATTCATCGCACGTTCTCCTGTTGTGGCGAGCCAGAGCTTCAACGGGGTGCTACTCTACACCGAGCAACTGGCGAGGTCAACAGAAAAGTCCGGCAGGGGCCGATCTCCCCAAAGTCTCCCGCGTGCTGCCCTGCTCGTTCTTTCCGCCCGTGAGAAATCAAGCATCCCGCCCTACAGGGAGCGCGGACTTTCCAGTCTGTGAACGTCCCGCCCGTCTGCCCGTGAGAAAGCCAGCAGGGAAAAACACAATTCCGCCTCTGTGGACGGAGGATGGGCGGAGCGTGCGCTGGTTTCTCAAGGGGGGATCGCTGTGGTATATTTCCAGCGGTTGCGACGATGAAGAACAGACTCATTCTGGCAGCGACGCTGACTCTGGCGCTGGCGTTGGCCCTGAGCGCCTGGGTGGTCGAAGGAGCGCTCACGGTTGGAGCCGGCTCATCCCCTGCGCTCATCAAGCAGGATTTCCTGGAGGCACTGAACGTGGTCCGCACGCATTATGCGGACGTTGTGGATCCGGCCCGGGTGACAACAAGCGCCATTCGCGGGATGCTGGCGGCGCTCGATCCCCACTCGACCTATCTCACGCCCAAAGAATACAACGATTTCCGTCAAGAGCAGGAGAGCGAGTTTTACGGCATCGGCGTGACGATCAACCAGAGGAATGGACGGGTGTATATCCTGTCGGTCGTGCCGGGAACACCCGCGGCGCAGGCCGGACTGCGCTATGGCGATGCCATCCTGGCCGTTGACGGCGAGTCGGCCCTGGAGTGGACGACGCAGGAAGTCGCCCGTCATGTGCGCGGGGAAAAAGGCAGGCCCGTCGAACTGACCATTGAGCGCGTGGGAGAACCGGCTCCCCTGGTGGTTCGCCTCACGCGCGGATTGGTGCCGCTGCCGAGCATCCGCACGGCATTTATGATTCGCCCGGAAGTGGGTTATATCGGCCTGACCGGAGGATTCCAGAGCACGACCGCCGATGAACTGGATGACCATCTTCAGCGCCTGAAAGCTCAGGGGATGAAGTCGCTCATTCTCGATCTGCGCAATAACCCCGGGGGCTTTCTCGATCAAGCCGTGGCAGTGGCCAGCCGGTTCTTGAAACCCGGCGAGGCCATCGTCTCGATTCGCGGTCGGACGCGCGAGCGCACGTTCCGCGCTGAAGCCGATCGCACGGAAGACATGCCGCTGGTGGTGCTGATCAATCGCAACTCGGCATCGGCTTCGGAAATCGTCGCCGGCGCTCTTCAAGACCATGACCGCGCTCTGATCGTCGGGGAGACGAGTTTCGGCAAGGGATTGGTGCAAACAGTCCTTCCGATTCTTCGGGGCAGCGGAGGAGCGGTGACGCTCTCGACGGCCCGCTATTACACGCCGTCGGGCCGACTCATCCAACGCGATTATAGAACCGTCTCCGCTTATGAGTACTACACCGGACGGGGCAACGGCAAACACGGTCCGGCAGCCAAAACCGATGGCGGACGACGCGTCTACGGCGGCGGAGGTATTGATCCCGATATCGTCGTTCCGTCGCCGAACGATCCCCTGCGGTCGCAACTGTTCGGCGCGGTCTTTGAGTTCACGCGCCATCTGATGGCCGGGCGGATCGCCGGATTCGAGAACTATCGCGTCGAGAGAGCGACGCCACTGGCCCGCGAGGAAGACCTCCTGATTCCCATCAGCGATAACCTCCTTCAGGCATTCATTGACTTCGTCACGGCGCGTCCCGACTTCGGCCTCGCGGAGAAGACCATCCGGGCGCATCTGGACTATGTGAGGGACAAGCTCCAGGAGGAGATCGCCACCGCCCGCTACGGAATTGATACGAGCACCCGTCTGACATTGCTGCATGATGAACAAACGACCCGCGCCATCCAGGCTCTGCCCCAGGCCAAACAGCTCGTTGAAACCATGCGTCACGGGAAACGAGTCCGCTCCTGAGCGGCTGATGAAAGCCCACCCAAACAACCGGGCGCGTGGAAAGGTGAGCATGACGGCAGTGGGACTACTCGCGGGGTATGTAATTCTGCTGCTCACCGCTCTGAGAGAAACTCCCGGCATTCAGGTGAGCGGAGCATCCTCGAACCCGCCGGCGCGCCTGGATGAGATCATCAGTCGGCTCCAGGTGAAATACTCGCGGGTGAGAAGCCTGGCCGCCGACTTCATTCAGATGTATCGGGCTCCCGGCGTCCGGATGCGACGCGAAGAGGGTCGCGTGATTCTCGCCCGAGGACGGAAGATGCGCTGGCACTATACGAACCCGGAGGAGAAATTTTTCATCTCCGATGGCCACACGGTTTATCTCTACGTCCCGCGCGAGCGCTACGTCACCAAAGCCAGGATTACCGAACATCAGGACATCAAAGCCTCGTTTGCCTTCTTCCTGGGCGATCTTAACTTGCGCAAGATGTTCGCCCTCATCGAGTGGGCCGAAAGCGAGCCGCCGCTTGATCCCGGCGATCTCGTCCTCCGATTCATCCCCAGAAATCCCCGCCTGGGGGTCGCTGAAGTGATCGTCGAGGTCGCTCCCGAGACGCTGGAATTACGCCGCCTCTCGCTGCGTGAGTTCGACGGCGCACGGTCGGATTTTTTCTTCTCCAACGTGCGAGAGAATATCGCCGTATCCCGATCCACCTTTCTCTTTGCCATTCCGCCGGGCGTTCAGGTGGTGGAAGCCCGGTAGTGTGGGCTTTCCCGGCTCTGCCCTTTCCCGAACGGGGACGTCTGCGCTACTTTTTAGTGTAGTGCGGGCCTTCGAGCCTGTGCCCTTCGCCAGACGCGAAAGCCTGCGCTCCGTGTGGTGAGCGACGATGTTTGTTGATGTTGCAGTACCGGTGAAGATGACCGGGACGTTCACCTACCGTCTGCCCGACGGGATGGGAGCGGCGCTCGGCGCGCGCGTCGTCGTTCCGTTCGGCAAGAAGCTGATGACGGGATTTATCGTCGCCGTTCACGAAGACCTGCCGCCGGATCTCTCGGAGGTCTCGATCAAACCGATTGCGCGACTGGTGGATGAAGAGCCGCTGGTCACCGAGGAGATCCTCGATCTCACGCGCTGGGTGGCGGAGTACTACTTCGCTCCCTGGGGCGACGTCATTCAGGCCGCGGTTCCGTCCGGAATGCGCCTGGCTTCGGAAGTGAGCGTCTCGATCACGGAAGCCGGTCGGCAGGCGCTGGCGGCAATGACACCGACGCGGCTGAAGCTGTCGGCGCGCGCACAGGCGCTGGAGATGCTCGGTCAGGTTGAGTCGCTTCCCCTCACGCGATGGGAGAAGAAGTTCGGCAAGACGCGGGCGAAAGCCATTCTCCGCGAACTGGAACGGAAGGGGTACGTTCGCACCCGATATGACATCGGCGGGCCTCAGGTGAAGCCGAAGCTGCAAGAGCTGGTGGCATTATCCGATGGGCCTCGGTCGGAGACACGCCGGTCGCCTCAGGCGGCACGGGTACTCGACATCCTCGCCGCCGCCGAGCACCCGATCCCTCTGAGCGAGCTGGCCGCCCGTGCCGGAGTCACCCCCGCGCTCATTCGTCGCCTGGCCGCGCGCCAGCAGGTCACGATCCTCCGCCGCGCGATTCGACGCGATCCTTTCGTTCGCACGGGTGAGACTCCGCCGCTGCAATGGTTCGAGCTGACGGCGGAACAGGCGGCTGCTCTGGCCGAGATCGAGAAGAAGCTCGACGAAGGCACCTACGCCACCTTCCTCCTTCACGGCGTGACCGGAAGCGGAAAAACCGAGGTCTACATTCGCGCCATGCACGCCGCCCTGCGTCGCGGAAAAACGGCGCTCATGCTAGTGCCGGAGATCGCCCTGACGCCGATGCTCAGCCAGCGATTACGGTCGCATTTCGGCGAGGCCGTGGCCATTCTTCACTCCTCGCTGTCGGAAGGAGAACGCTACGACGAATGGATGCGCATTGCGCGGGGAGAGGCGCGCATCGTCCTCGGCACGCGCTCGGCCGTCTTCGCTCCCCTACGGCAACTTGGTCTCGTCGTCGTGGACGAAGAGCACGACACCTCCTATAAGCAGGACGATTCGCCCCGCTACCACGGGCGCGACACGGCCATTGTGCGGGCCCATCGCCAGAACGCCGTGGTGATCCTCGGCAGCGCCACACCGTCAATGGAGTCCTTCCACAATGTTCACCTGGGCAAGTACGTCTATCTCCCTCTGGGAGAGCGCATCGGCGGGCGACGCCTGGCCGACGTCGAAGTAGTGGATATGCGTCAGGTCTTCGCCCGACACGGCCAGCAGCGCGTTCTCTCCGAGGAACTGCTCACCGCACTCCAGCAGACGTATGAACGAGGCGAGCAGGCCATCCTGCTCGTCAATCGGCGGGGATTTTCCTCCCTCGTGCTCTGCCGTCGCTGCGGGTTGACGATTCGGTGCACCCGCTGCGATGTGACGCTGACGTATCATCGCTCGATGGAGCGGCTGATCTGCCACTATTGCAACCAGCAGAGAGCAGTGCCCACCTCCTGTCCGAGCTGCGGCGGCCAGTACATCTATTTCGTCGGCGTGGGAACCGAACAGGTTGAAGAACGGGTGAAGCGGCTCTTTCCCCAGATGCGGGTGGCGCGGCTGGACCGGGATACGGCGCGCCGTCGCGGCGCTCATGAGCAGATCATCCGCGAGTTCGCCTCCGGTGCGATTGATACTCTCATCGGAACGCAGATGGTGGCCAAGGGACACGATTTCCCCAACGTGACGCTGGTGGGAGTAATCTCGGTGGATGCGGGCCTGGGACTGCCGGATTTCCGCGCCGCCGAACGCACCTTCCAATTGGTGACGCAGGTGGCGGGTCGAGCGGGTCGAGGCGACATTCCCGGTCGCGTCATCATTCAAACGTACTATCCCGAACACTACGCCCTGCAATTTGCCCGGGCGCAGGACTACGAGGGGTTCTACCAGCGGGAGATTCAGTTTCGTCAGGCGCTGCACTATCCCCCGGTGACGACGCTCATTCAGGTGATCGTGCATCATCGGCGGGCGGAGCGGGCGCAGGCCATCGCCGGCGAGCTGGTCGCTCAGCTTCGCCGAGCGGATGCGCTCGGACAGATCCGCACGCTGGGACCGGCGCCGGCGCCGCTGGGACGATTGCGCGGAGAATATCGCGTCCAGATTCTGCTCAAAACCCGGCAGCGCATGGCCGCCCATCGCGCGCTCGAACAAGCGCTCGATGCGCTTCGCGCCAGCCGCACAGACACCCATGCCATCGCCATTGATGTTGACCCTGTGGATGTGATGTAACGCCATCTCCGCCACCAGACAGGAGAATAGACAACCATCACGAATTTACCTCTGACCGTTTTACTCCTCCAAGCATCGCACATGCTCGACCGTCTCGGTTATAACCTGAACCAAACGCTGCGCTTCGGAAGCCGGGACCCCCTCCAGGCGAAATCGTTCCGGCTCGAGGCCGAAATCTTCAAGCATCAACTCGATCGCCTCGGCGCGCGCCCTGACCCGCAAATTACCCTCCAGGTAGCGACAATCACCGGGATGGCAGCCGCAGATGAGCACGCCATCGGCGCCGCTCGTGAGCGCTTCGATGACGAAGTTGGGATGAATCATGCCGGTGCACTGCACGCGGATGATGCGGATGTTGGGCGGATACTGAATGCGCGATGTGCCCGCCAGATCCGCTCCGGCGTAGGCGCACCAGTAGCAGCAAAACGTAATGATCAGCGGTTCAAATTGTTCGTCGTTCATGGGAATCCCTTCATGAAATCCCGCGCCAACGGATAAAAGTTTCCAACGGATAAAACATCCGTTGGCACTTTTCATCCGTTGGGGATTTCACTTCGGCGAGCAACTGCTCCGGTCGGAAGTGCCAGACGTAGATCGCCTTCTTCGGGCAGGTGGCCATGGAGGTGCCACAGCCCTTGCAGATGGCCTCGTTCACTTCCACACGCTTCTTGCCCTCGCCATTCACTAAACTTCTAGCGTCTCTTCGCTCTGACACCGCTACCATTTAAGCTCATCATGAAATCCCGTCGGGAAGTGAAAACAAAGAGACTTCGTATGAAAAGAGCCGAAAAGTCGCTCCCCTCTTCACCCGCCGGACAGCTTGATGCTCTTGAGGACTTGTTGAAGGTCTTAAGCAAAGTGGTAGCTTCACATTTAATCGTGGTCATGTGCACCACCTCGCCACAAGGAGTTTGGTGGCCTGTGACGGGCTTCACGGCCGCTTTGGCGCAGACTAGGGAGGCGGCGGGGCCCGAAACCACATCAGTTTGGTAATGGTCCAACAAGGGTCGGTGATTCCGACGGCCATGGCGAGCGTTTGGTATAACCGCTTATGACTGACCACCAGACCGGGGGCGAAGGCTCCGATGCTCAGTACAGAAGTTGTAGACCGTTCCAACTAGATACAGACCCCAGTGTAGGGTCTCGGTCAGCCGGGCCAGGGTGCGGCTGCGACGGCAGAGACAGCTCAGCCATTGGTAATGCGCCGCCGGAGCCGCTCGATGAAAGCCACGTTGATGCGATGCTGCCCCCGCCTTGCTACCGGTCGATCACCGCCTGAATGTGTTCGGCGGCGCCTTGGATGAGGCGCCGTACCACTCCCACGACCGCCCTTGGGCGTACTGTTTGACAGTCTCGGCCATACCCATGTTGTTCCAGGGTCGCCACGAGGCCGCCCTAACTGGCCGTTGTTGATTGCTTGCCGAAAGACCTAGCAGACAGCGGTGATATGGGCCCGCCAGCCAGAGGATTACCTGTGGACCCTTTCTCGTCCAACATCTCATCTCTCCACAGTTTAATGAAGAGCTACTTCAAAAGGGAGACATTCTAAAAGGTGATTGTTTATTTCGTTCCACCAAGTGTATTTAATCATGTTATCATGCAAGGAATAGAAAGGAGGAGTTATGACTACCTTGCAGGAGCTCACGAAGGCGACCCGATCGGATAAGGCCGCTGAGAGGTTTTTGTTGCAGGTTGGAGTTTTGGTGCGTTATCGCTCTTGTCCCTGGTGTGGTGAGAGGAGGGTGTGGCGGGTACGGCGAGGGGG
>DATLZR010000053.1 GCA_035573895.1 Blastocatellia bacterium
CCGCCACAAGAGGCCGCTTCCAGATTTTCTTCGTTCATCGCAAACGACATGAGCGATTTCTGTGAAACAAGGAGCACAGGCGCTCCAGCCGACAGTTGACGACCCGGACACCTTGCGCGCGTTCGGTTCGAAAGGGGCCAGCAGTAGCGAGCCCACAGTGACGCGCACAGATCGAGTCGCTTCCCCCGATCATTTCTGACCCGCTAGGGCAAGATGAGCGGTCTCCTTGCGCAAGTCCTGGCTATCGAGGGTGTAATTGAACCACCCGATCATCATCTCTTCCCAGGTTTGCTGTCCCCAGCGAACCTCCTGGGTTGGATCCGGGTTGTATTTATTGCCCGCCGAATTGTCATAGTGAGCGATGCATTCCAGCCGACTCCCCTTGGGAGCGGCGATGGGTTCCTTCACCCAGTATTCGAGCTGCCAGTTAAAGTTATACCTGGGCACGCGCAGCAGGACTTTGGTTGTCCCGTCCGGATAGATGAGACGATATTCGAAATCCTTGCCGCGAAGATGCATGTGAGGCATGAAGCTGAGAATATGAGCATCCTCCCGGAACTCGAAGTAGGAGCGTGCTTCGTAGTTGGGGTGACCGGGCGGAATCACGAAATTGCGATTGAAGGCTCCCGCCGTGATGACTCGCTTTTCCACCGGTGCCTTGGCGAAAATCAAGCCCACGCTCGTGCGGTCGGTGGCGGGTGTACCCGTCGTCGTATAGTGCATCTGGAAGATGAGCACGGATCCCTTCTTGATCAGTTTGGCGTGACCCGGACGGAGGACGAGCGGCGTCATGCCCGGAGCCCATCCGACCAGCATGCCGTCGGGATTGCGGGATGAACTGCGCCGCTGGCCGTCGCGCGACCGTCCTCCTCCCTCCGCATCGAAGCGTTCGCTGCCGGAGCGGAGTTCGCCCGGCGGAGGCAACGGTCCATCGCCGGGCTCCCGCACGGTGATGATGACGTGGTGCACGACGCTCGGATTGCCGCGCTTGATCTCCGCTGCCTGAACGTACTTGTCCTCGGTGAAGTTTGTAGGCACCACATAGTACTTGTAGGGAACCACGCCATCGGCGGGAATGCTGGCCTCCTCGGTCATGGAGAGAACGACGTCGGGTTTGCCGATAGTCCACTCCTCATCGGGAAACGTCGGCGGAGGCGGCAGGTCTTTGGGATTGCCCTCGCGGGCTCCACCATCCACCCAGGCCACCAGGGTATCTATCTCTTCCTGCGTCAATCGCCGATCGTTGATGAACTCCCCGTACTGCGGATCGGCATACCAGGGTGGCATCTCGCGCTGGAGAACGACTTGGCGGATGGCCTTGGCCCAGGGTCGCGCATCCCGATACGTCAGAAGCGACATCGGCGCGATCTGTCCCGGTCGGTGGCAGACCACGCAATGCTTGTAGAAAATGGGAGCGACATCGCCGGCGAACGTCACCGGACCTTTCTTTTTGGACTCCGCCGACGACGAGCCGCCAAGACACAACCCACAAACCATCACAACCACCGTCACTCCGAAGGCAAATGTCCTCTTCCGCATTGGTCTTTCCTCCTCTGCACCCCGTCTGAGGTTCGGTCACGATCAGTCAACCCAGACCCATCCGAACTCGGTATTGGAGGGCTGGGGATGGGTGAGATATTCCTCCTTCAACTGCGCGATTTGATCGGTCACAATGGCGTTGCGTTTGGCCTTCACGTCAATTTTGTATAGACGAGCGGCGTTCAGACCAAAGACCTTGGCCTTGATCTCTGGGGTGAGCTTCTTGTAGCCGTATTTCTCGGCGATATCGTCACGGATCTGGAAGCGCCGGAATCGCTCGATCTGGCTTTGCGGACTACCATTCCAGATCGAGTCGGTCCCCCAGATGATGTGATCCTCGCCGCCCGGAAGATTGAGCAGTTGACCGAACAGATGCATGGCCATTTCAGGTCGAATGCTCGACAGGATGTTCCAGGTCGAGCCCAGCTCGAAATAGACGTTCTGGAGGTTGTTACGGCGCACGATCTCGATCAACTCGGAAATCCAGGGAATGTACTGGGGATCGCTCCGTTGTTTCTCGCTCACGCGGGCCGTCGGATGGAACCCCGAATGGTAGATGATGAAGTTGAGGTCGGGAAAATCCTTGGCCGCTTTCTCGACATCGCGAGGATGGCAGTGCTCTTCATTGAACAATCCGAGCGGCAGCCCTTTATGGATGCAGAGGTTCTTGATGCCGAGCTTCCGCGTCCGCTCCCAGAAGGGATAGGCGACCTTCTCGTCGTCCAGCCACCAGGCGCCCCGATTGATCTCCGCTCCGGGATACATCTTCCAGGAGTCGATCTTGAGGACTTTGACCTGACGCTCCATCTCCTCGAATTCGGCCGGACCACGATTGGGGCGCAAGAGGCCGTGCGAGAGCATCCGCTGCGATCGGGCCCAGCGATTGATATCGTTGCGCGTTTTCACCATCTTATCCGGCGGAAGGATGTTTTCATTCCACTCCGATGAGGGGACACCACTGATGATGGCCATGAGCGTATCGGAATCGAAAAACAGCTCCTTGACATAATGAGCCTGATTGAGTGCTTCGAGTGCCTCTTCGGTCGTTTGCTCGTTGGGACGGAAGCGACGCAAGAAGGCAGCGGCCTGGCGTCCGGCCTCGGTGCGATGAAACCAGCCGGACTCAACATCAATGTGGTGGGTCTGGTTGTCGAAGATGAACTCGGTCTTAGGCCACCGCTCGACGGACGCAGCGGGGTCGAGCGCCTCAATGGGATCAACCTCGTAGACTTTGCCAAAGACCTCGTTGTAGCAAAGCAGCGCGGCGGCCATGCCGCAGGACGTTTGCAGGAACTGACGACGCGTCATGCCCAGCCGCTTGGCGCATTGATCAGCCATCTCGCGCAGCCGGTATCCCACTTCCTTTTGTTTTTCCGTTTGCGGCGGCGGAATGAATTCTTCGTTGGAACAAATCTGCAACGGAATGGGGGATTGAAGATCGGACTGATCATCCAGATAGCACTTGCGAATCCACATCGCTTATCCTCCCTCCCTGCTCCCGGGCGCGGAGAAAGCACCCGTGAGAAGAAACACAGAGGCAGAGCCTGGAGGGTGTGGCCTTCGGAGGGCTACAGTCAGCTCTCTGCCTCTGTGAGCAAGGAAAAATCACATCCCGCCAGGGGGCGAGGGGTCGAGACGGATCCGGAAGCCTGGACCTTCGTTCTCGACCCACAAGCGAGCCCCACATGAGCCTCGCCCCTTCGCCGGGTTAGAAACTCACGCGGGCGGCGAATTGGAACGCCCGTGGACCTCCCTGACCGAAGTTCTGCCCGGCCCGCAACGTCGGTTGACCGAAGCTGAAACTGGTCGGAGGCTGCGAGGGATTGGCCGTGAAATCGAGCGCCCCGCTGTAGCCGCCCAGATTCGCGATATTGAAGAGATTGAAGACCTCGGCCATCACCTGAAGCGAGACGCGCTCGGCCAGCCGGAACGATTTGGAAACCCGGACATCCGTTGTGTGGAAACTATCGCCGAACTCGAACTGGCCGGGAAGGACAAGGAACGGAATGGTGGCTCCGGCGGCATCACGTTTGCCGGCAAAATTCTGATTGAACTCGGCGACGAGTCGCGCCAGGTCTTCCTTGCTCGTTCCGTAGCCCAGCGTGTTAATGGGCAATCCCGGCAGCGTATCGCCTCGGGTCCCGTCCCCGTTGAGATCAATGTTGCTGGGAATGCGAGCATTGAAGGGACCCGGACTGCCGTGAGCTGTGATGACCGACAGTTGGAAGCCGCGCGGCAGATCCACCACCGCACTGACAACGAGCGACTGACGCGGACTGATCGGCCCGTGATGTCGGAACCAGTCGGTCAGGTCCTCACCGGTGAAGAAGGTGGTTTGATCCTGAAGAGCATAGGAGGCCGTGAACAGGTAGCGCCGGGAGAAGCGCTTGTCGAGCTTCACGAGCAGCGCCTTGTAGGTCCGTCGCCCGCTGTTTTGACGGATTGAGATCGGACCGTTGGAACACAGGACGCGCGGATCGGCCGCCTGCGCTCCCACACACCGAGGAATGATCGGACCTCCGACGCGATTGAAGAGATTGCGGTCATTCTGCATCTCCATGTGGAGCCAGTGCCGCCAGACGAAATCCGCCGACAGCGCCATGTCATGTGGCAACTGTCGCTGCACGCCGAGGGTATAGTGCTCGGTATACTCGACCGGAATGACCGGATCGTAAATGTCGTTCCCCGTCTTGAAGAAATCAATGCCGGTCAAGCCGGCATTGCCGAGGGCTTGAAGCCGCGCCTGAATCACCGGCGTCTGGGTCGCCAGCAGATCGAGGAAATTCTTCCCGGTGAACTTGGTGGGAATCGTCGTGAAATTGATCGGCGCGCCGACGGGCGGATTGATCTGGTTGAGCGGCGCGGGCAGACCGGGGATCTGAGGGAACTGCAGAGGATTCTGGAAGAAGGCTCCCGATACGAGCACACGCCCGTTGCCCAGCGGCCCGATGTTGGCTCGCTCCTGAAGCCGACGGAAGAGGATGTTGGTGTCATAGAAAATTCCCGCACCACCACGAATCACCGTCTTGCCTTTGTTGCCGATGTCCCAGGCGAAGCCGAACGCGGGAGCGATGTTGTTTTTGTCCTTGTTGGTGGGGTTGAGGCTGCCGACGAGAGGACGAATGAGCGCGGGCTTGGGCAGATCATGGTTGTAGAGGGTGGTCTCAAACTGATAAGCCACGCCGTAACTGAGCGTGAAGCCGCGCGCAATAGTCCAGGAATCCTGACCGTAGAAGCGTATGCGATTGTTGCGACGCGCCTTGCCGACATTGAAAGGTGGCGGCTGGGAAGGATCACCTATGCCGACGAACGCCACCGCGATGGGAAGCTGCAAAATATCCGCGAGCGTCAGGGGAACGCCCGGTCGCGTGAACGCTGCCGGAAGCGGAATGGTCAGGGCCTGCTTGGCCGCATCAGGCAGCGGCGCTTGGGCTACCTGCGCATTCACCAACAACACGTTGCGGGGATCGTGCAACACGATGACGGCAGGTTCGGCAAAGGCCCAGGCTCCTTTCCCGTATTGATGTTCCCACTCGGCACCGAAGCGGAAGCGATGATCCCCCTTGAGCCAACTGATGTTTTCATTGGTCTGGTAGCGGTAGAGCCGTCGCCACTGCGGCGCATTGGAGCTATTGCCGATGACGAAGTTCGTGCCCAAAACCTGCACTTGCGCCCCTCCCAGACCGATACAGGTCGGCAACGACGGCGGACATTCGCGGGCTGTGGGCGTATCGCTGTTGTTGCCGATGCGATGGAAATTGAACCGAAGATCGTTGATGAGGTTGGAGCCGAGCAACGTCGTCAGCGCTCCCTGAACGTTGTAATCCCGATTTCGGTTGACCCGCCAGACCGAGGGTAACTGGTTGGTTCCATCAGGGGCATAGGCATCGTTATCGTCTCCGCTAAAGCGGAGGAACATCGTGTTGCGATCGCTCAGACGAACATCGCCGCGCACGTTCCACACCACCGCATCGTAGGTGCTCGTGGTGATCGTGTCGAACTGGCTGAAGGCGGGAAATCCGGTGTGAATCGTGGAAATCGCCGAATTCTGATTCAACCACTCGACGTTGCCAAAGAAAAACGCTCGATCCCGCTTGATGGGACCGCCGAGAGAGCCACCATACTGAGCGCGCTGGAAAAAGGGATCAGGATTGAAGGCGCTCCGGCGCAGTGTGGGAAAGGCAGCAATGTTGTGATCCCGGTAGTAGTAGAAAGCGGTGCCGTGAAACTCGTTCGTGCCCGTGCGCGAGATGATGTTGACTGCCCCCACACCCGTATACCCGGTCGAGAGATCGAAGTTGAACGTGGAGATTTGAAACTCCTGAATCGTCTCGGTCGAGAAATTTTGTCCGGCTCCACCGGTGACCTGATCGGTCACACTGCCACCATCAACGGTGATGCGCGTGCGTTCGGCCGGGGCACCGGCCACCGACACGTTGAACAGATTATTGGCTGCGCCGGGATTGGAGACGGATACCGTCACGCCCGGCTCGAGCATCGCCAGCTGGAGGAAGTTTCGCCCGTTGAGCGGCAGAGCGTCAATTTTCTGTCGGGTGATGACACCATCAATCTTATAGCTGGTTCGGTCAATGAGCGGCGCTTCGCCGACGACCTCAACGACTTCACTCGGCGAGCCCACGCGGAGCATGCAATCCCCCGAGCTGGTGCTGCCCACCTGCACGGTGATCGTTTGAACGGACGTGGTGAATCCCGGCGCCTCCACGCGGACTTCATACATGCCGGGGAGGAGATTATCCGCCACGTAGGATCCGTCGGCGCCGGTTGTGAGCCGACGCGTATCTCCGGTGGCACGATTGGTAATGGTGACGGTGGCGCTCTGAATCACAGCGCCGCGCTCATCCACCACGGTCCCGCGAATCGAGCCCGTCGGATTCTGGGCCCCGATGGCCGGAACCATGACGACCAGCGTCACCACCACGAAGGACGGGAAAACGGTGCGACGCGACAATCGGCGCATAGTTTTTACCTCCTCTGGGTCATCTATTTCGCGGTTTGTGATGCATAAGGCCGAGACCACGCAGGGCGACGCTCGCTCTACCAAACCGGCAGACGAAAGCCCTCACTTTCGACTCAACCAGAGGACCATGGAGTTGTCGCCTGCCACACCGTCCCTCACCTTATTTGCTTTCCCTCCCTTGACAATGTGTGTACGGTGCGGCCAGTTCTTACCATTTTCCCCCGGGGCCTGTCAAGATCAAAACGGTCATTTCTACCGACCGGTCAGATGGTATTTTTGTGGGTTCGCTGCTTGACTCCAGCGGGTCCTCCGTGATACATCTTGCCCTCCATTGCAACACCTACGCGCGTGGGGACTGTCCGCAAGGAGCGCGGACTTTCGAGTCTGCGAGCGCGATGGTGCAACACCTGCGAGTGTGAGACTGTCAGCCAGGGCCATGCGGGAACTCAGATCAAGGAGGTGGTAACCATCATGGACGGATTGATGATGAACTTCCCTCTCACTCTCACCCATTTCCTCCGTCGGGCCGAACGATATTTTGGCCGGACGGAGATCGTCTCGCGTCGCGCCGACGGGAGCCTCCATCGTTATCGCTACGCCGATTTTTGCGAGCGCGCGGCCCGATTGGCGAATGTATTGCGCGGACTGGGTCTGCAGCCCGGCGACCGTGTGGCGACATTCGCCTGGAATTCGCATCGTCACCTGGAGGCCTATTTCGCCGCTCCCTGCGCCGGTTTTGTGCTTCATACGCTCAATGTGAGATTGCATCCTACCGATGTCGCCTACATTGCCAATCACGCCGAGGACCGGGTGGTGCTGGTGGATCACAGCCTTCTCCCTCAGTTCGAGAAGATCGCCCCACATCTGCGGACCGTTCAGCACATTCTCGTGATGGCCGATGGGCCGTATGAGACATCGCTTCCCGCCACTCTGGACTACGAGACGATGCTCAACCAAGCGTCCCCCACCTGTGAGTGGCCTGAGCTCGAGGAAAACACGGCGGCGGCGTTGTGCTATACGTCGGGGACGACGGGGCACCCGAAAGGGTGCTTATACAGCCATCGGGCTCTTTTCCTTCACTCGTTGGCCGTCGCTCTGGCCGATGGCATCGGCGTTACCGAGCGAGATGTAGTCATGCCGGTCGTTCCCATGTTTCACGCCAATGCCTGGGGCCTCCCCTTTGCGGCAACGCTCGTCGGAGCGAAACAGGTCTTCCCCGGGCCGCACCTTCAACCCGAAGCGCTGGCCGATCTCATCGAGAGCGAGCGCGTCACGATCTCGGCGGGCGTGCCGACGGTCTGGATCAATCTCCTCGCCTATCTCGAACGCGAGCCCCGCGACGTGAGCAGCCTGCGCCTGATGCCCGTGGGAGGATCGGCGGCACCTCGGGCTCTCATCGAGGGCTATCAGAAAAAGCTCGGCGTCCAGATCCTTCACGCCTGGGGAATGACCGAGATGACCCCTCTCGGCACGTGCAGCCGCCCGGCTCGCTTCATGAGCGACTGGTCCGACGATGAACTGCTTCGCATCCGCTGTAAACAAGGGCGTCCCGTCCCTGGCGTCGAGCTTCGGGCCGTGGATGAAAACGGTCAGGAGATCCCCTGGGACGGCCAGACGATGGGCGAACTTGAAGTGCGTGGCCCCTGGATCATCCGCGCTTACTACAACGCGCCGGAGAGCGCCGATCGCTTCCACGACGGCTGGTTCCGCACGGGCGATGTGGTGACGATTGATCCCGACGGTTACATCCAGATCGTTGACCGCACCAAGGACGTTATCAAAAGCGGCGGCGAGTGGATTTCCTCCGTCGAACTGGAGAACGCCATTATGGCTCATCCCAAGGTGCTGGAAGCGGCCGTCATTGCCGTCCCGCATCCGAAGTGGACCGAACGCCCGCTGGCCTGCGTCGTTCCGCGACCGGAATATGCCGACCAGATCACCAAGGAAGAGATCCTGGAATTCCTCGCGCCCCAGGTCGCCAAGTGGTGGTTGCCGGACGACGTCGTCTTTCTCGACCAGATCCCCAAGACGAGCGTGGGAAAGTTCGACAAAAAAGTTCTCCGCCAGCAGTTCCAGAACCGACCGATCCCTTCGTCGGTCCCGACGGAGTAAAGCGGGAATGGTGCTCTCGGCTGGTTCCGTGATCATTTTCACTCTCTTAATGGCCCTGGGGGCTCAGAGTCCCTCGCCTCCCTCAGGGGGCACACTCCGCGGATTCGTCGCCGATCCCTCCGGGTCGGCCGTCGTCTCGGCGCAGGTCACGGTGACCGACGCACATCGTCGGATGCGGCAGACCGTTCGCACGAACTCCGAGGGACGGTTCACACTTCCCTTGCCCGCCGGCGAAAATTACGAACTGCGCATCACTGCCGATGGTTTTGTTGAGCATGTGCAGCGGGTCACCCTAGCTGAGAACGAGACCATCTCCCTCAGCATTACGTTGGCCATTGCTCCCCTCACGGAGACACTCGTGGTCACGCCGGGACGCACGGAGCAAAAATTGGGAGATATTCCGGCCCCGGTCACAAGCCTGGCGCGTGGCGCGGTGGAGTCGTCACCCGCGCTTGTTGTGGACGATCTGCTGCGTCAGGTCCCGACGTTCAGTCTCTTCCGCCGGTCGAGCAGTCTCGCGTCGCATCCCACCACCCAGGGCGTCTCGTTGCGGGGAATCGGGCCGAGTGGCGTGAGCCGCACGCTCGTCCTTCTGGACAATGCGCCGTACAATGATCCGTTCGGCGGTTGGGTGGCCTGGAGCGGGATTCCACTGGAAACGGTCGAGCGGGTCGAGATCGTGCCGGGAAGTGGCTCCCATCTCTACGGTACATATGCTTACGGCGGCGTCATCAATATCCTCACCCGCGCCCCGGAACGGCGAAGCTGGCGACTCACGACCCAGTTCGGCACTCAGGAAACGGGAACGCTCGACGGAGGATTCAGCGATGTTTTCGGTCGCTTCGCTTTCTCTCTGGGGGGCAGCTACGTGTCAACCGATGGATATCCGGTCGTCGCTCGTGCCGAGCGCGGCGCAATTGATACAACCGCCACTGCCCGGTACGGGACGGCCAGACTGACGCTCGAATACGCGCGGTCTCGCGTGCGCCTCTTTCTCCGGGGCCATTTGCTCGATGAACACCGGCGCAACGGAACTCACTTGCAGAGAAATTCCACTGTGGCCAAGTTCCTGACAGGGGGCATCATCGGTGATACCGCCGGCGGCAGTCACTGGCAAATTCTCACATTCGCTCACCTCAAAGCATTCCACAGCACCTTCACCGAAATTGCCAGCGATCGGAGCCGGGAACGAATCACGCTCTTTCAACGGGTTCCGACCAACAGTGTGGGCTCTTCTTTTCTTTGGTCCAGGCGCATGGCCCACCGTCACCTCCTTACGGCGGGAACCGACCTCCGCTGGATTGAAGGCCAGAGTCAGGAACTCGTCCCATCAGCGACGGGGATCGTTGTTCGTCGGCGTGTGGCTGGAGGAACGCAGTGGCTGGGAGGATTTTTCTTCCAGGATCAGGTGATGGCGACCGAGCGACTGACGATCACCCTCACGGGGCGATTCGACCACTGGCGAAACACCGATGCGCTCAGCCGGGAAACAGTCCTCGCCTCCGGCGATTCAACCGAGACGCGATTCCCCGTCAAAAGCAATAGCCTCGTCAGTCCCCGCGTCGGCGTACTCTATCGGGTCACCGACCGATGGTCGCTCTGGGGAGCGGCAAGCGGTGGGTTCCGGGCCCCGACACTGAATGAGCTGTACCGCCAATTCCGTGTGGGCAACGTCGTCACGCTGGCCAACGACCAGTTGGGGCCGGAACGACTCCTCGGGGGCGAAGGTGGCATCCGTTATGCTCCCGCGGACAATCTCCTGTTTCGGCTGACAGGCTTCTGGAATCGCATCACAGGGTCCATCTCCAACGCAACATTGAGTGTCACGCCCACTCTCATCACCCAGAAGCGACAGAATCTCGGTCGCACGCGCATCCGGGGACTCGAAGCGGACATCGAATACCGGCCCACGACGCGATGGCGGTGGACGGCCGCCTATCTCTACGATGATGCGACCATTCGCGAGTTCCCCGCCAATCCCCTGATCGAAGGGAATCGCATCCCACAGGTACCGGCCCACCGGTTCTCGATTCAGGCTCAATACACCCATCCGTCACGACTGTCCATCTTCTGGCAGGGCCGGTTCGTCAGCAGACAATTCGATGATGACCGAAACCAGTTCGCGCTGGAGAGATTCTTCCTGGCCGATCTCTCTCTGAGCCGATCCTGGAGCCAGGGGATTGATCTGTTCGTGAATGTCGAGAACCTGTTCAATACAACCTATGCTGTTGGAAAAACTCCTTTCACGACCGTTGGCGCACCGCGTCGGATTCGCCTGGGGATTCGTCTTTCTCTCGCCCCACGATGACCGTGAGCAGAGGTCTTCACATTATGTGGCGTGATTCACTGGCCCTTTTCGGAGGAGAAGGGAAATGGTGAGACAAGTGCGTGCGTTGGCTGTGATGATGGTGGTCGGTGTCGGGTGGCTCGCTTATTCCAGACCAACTTTTCCCTACCCGTCCTACTTATTGAAAGCGCGCAAATACGGAGCCAGGGATTGTTCCTTCTGCCACGCCGATGCGGCCGGGGGAAATTCCTGGAACGAGCGTGGCCTGTGGCTCATCCGGGAGAAAGAACGACGTCGAGCCGAGGACATTGACGCTGACTGGCTGGCCGAATACAAACCCGGTGCCTCGGACGAGAGTTCCTCAGACAAAAAGAATTTCATAGCCCCTCCTGTCGTGGCGGGCGGACCCGATGACGACCCGCTCAATCTCCACGCCCAATGGGTGTCTGCCCACAATCCCCCCGACCGCGAGAGGCTGGCTCGTCTGATCGCCGATGATTTCCTGGCGACGACGGCGGAGGGAACGACCCTCACCAAGGAGCAGGCCATCGCCCGCATCCTTCAGATGAAACCTGAATCCGTCCGTGCAGAGGACGTCGTCGCCCGGTATTACGGCCCCGTCGCTGTGATTCGAGCGCGATGGATAGTGGAATCTTCCTCGGCTCCCGACCAGAGCGGGAATTTTCGCTCGACCGAAGTCTGGGTGAAACAGGACGGCGTGTGGCGGATCGTTTCCCTTCACCTCTCGCGGATTCGGTAAACGCCCTCACGTCACCCGGTATTGATCGTCGTCTTGGCAGGTGCCCGCATCAAGCCGACCCGGGAGTCAAGCGACATCGAACTATCGCCACCACCCGACCACCTGCACAGCGTGTGTCAGTCCGCGTGAGCCGGCTCCCCCCCTCAGGATTTCGTCTGACCTCTGCTTATTTGCCATCGAGAGAGAAGGCGTAGAGCTTGTTATTTCCCTTGCCGATGCGCAAGAAGGTATAGCCGGAACCGACGTAGAGGACGCCATCAACGACCGTCGGCCCGCCACCCACGGCTCCACCCGTGTCAAATTCCCAGAGAATTTTTCCGTTGCGCGCATCGTAGGCACGAATGAATCCCTTCGAGGATCCGGCAAACACCAATTTATTCGATCCCCGTCCGGTGACGGTAATCGGTCCGAAATTGGAGCCGCCGTCAGGACAAGGAGTCTGCCAGAGGATTTTCCCGGTGGCTCCATCAAGCGCTGAGACCGATCCCTGCTTGGGATGGTTGGAAATGGCGACATAGACGCGCTCTCCATCGGTCGCGTTTCCAAACTCGACGCCGCCCAGTTTGCCGCCCGGCCCAACTTCGGTCTTCCATACGAGAGTACCCGTGTCCGGGTCCAGCGCATAGAACCAGCCGCTCTTCTGGCCTGCCCCGATGAGCTGCTTCCCGCGTGGTCCCCTGAATGTGATGGGGATGGAGCCAAAGTCAAAATCCATATCCTCGCATTCGGGATCGTTCTGACAATCAAACGTCCAGATGTCGTTGGGCACCGCCTGGTAGGCCCACACGAGCTTGCCCGTGTCGAGTTCGAGCGCGATGATGGCATCGGTGAATTTGGAGGGCGGGCCGGTGTACTGGTTGCCGGTCGTGAGGTAGAGCCGATTAGCGCGCGGGTGGATGGCGACCGTTGACCACACGGCACCGCCGGCGGGACCTCGAAGAGTAATTCCTCGCTTATTTTTACCCCGAGGTACCGGCGTCTCCGGGATGGTATAAAACCGCCAGATCAAGTCTCCCGTCCCGGCATCAAATGCCGCCACCCCTCCGCGAAATGTGCAGCATTCGTAACGGGGATCGCGCAGCACAGCTCCCTCCTCATGGGAGGAGATGCCGATGTAAACGCGGCCATTGTAGTAAATGGGCGAACTGGTCACGACGGCGTAGCGGTGATCATCAATCCGCCGCTTCCATTTCAGTTCGCCCGTTCGCGCATCCACCGCATAGAGGCGGCCGGCGAGATCGCCGAAGAAGACCCGACCATCCCCATACGCTGTTCCGACGCGTACGGGACTGCCGGTTTCAAACATCCAGATCTGTTTGCCGGTCTTTGCATCAACGGCATAGTGTCGGCCATCCCATGAACCGAAATAGACCACGCCCCCGACGACCGTGGGCTGGCTCGATACATCGCCCTCGGTTTGAAAAATCCACTTGGGCTTCAACCGTGAGACCGTCGCCGGTGTGATCTTCCTTTCGTAGGGGTTGTAGTGTGATCCGGCCAGATCACGACCATAAAGGGGCCACTCCTGCTCCTGATTATTCGTTTTGGTCGGGAACGGGAAGATGACCACAGTGAGGAGAAAAATCCACACGACGACTCCCATCGCACGCTTCATTGGCATGGCTCCTTCCTCGAAGAGATGTGGTTTACGGGCGGCAATTATAGTGTCAGCCCTATCCGTGTCAAGTTCACGAAGCCCAAAGGGGAGCACGAGAGCTTTTGCCTTCGAGGAGGGGACCGAGGAAAATAGGGAA
>DATLZR010000054.1 GCA_035573895.1 Blastocatellia bacterium
CCGCCCTCAGTCAAAGCGCAGGTATGATACCCACCTGCCGCAATGGCCACGACGCCGCTCCCCAACCCAACTACATCTACCGGCGCATTACGGTTCGTCATCGTTCCATCGCCCAGTTGGCCATACCTGTTCCAGCCCCAGCACTTGATCCCACCGCCCTCAGTCAAAGCGCAAGTGTGCTGCCCACCAGCGGCGATAGCCACTACGCCACTCCCCAGCCCAACTACATCCACGGGTGCGCTACGGTCTGTCATCGTCCCATCACCCAGTTGACCGGCCGAGTTATAGCCCCAGCACTTGACTCTACCTCCCGTGATCAAAGCGCAGGTGTGCAGCCAACCCGCAGCGATGGCTATGACGCCGCTCTCTAGCCCACGCACATCTACTGGCACGCTACGGTTCACTGTCGTCCCATCGCCCAGTTGACCAAACCTATTGCTGCCCCAGCACTTGACCCTACCGCCTGCGGTCAAAACACAGGTATGTCCCCCACCGGTAGCAATGGCCCTCACGTTACTCCCTAGCCCATTCACATCCACTGGCTCGCTGTGCCACGTCGTCGTCCCATCGCCCAATTCACCAAACCTATTGCTGCCCCAGCATTTGACCCCACCGCCCGTGGTCAGAGCGCACGTGTGATCCCCACCTGTAGCGATGTCCATGACGCTGCTCTCTAGCCCACTCACATCTACCGGTACGTTGCGCCACAGCACCGTCCCATCGCCCAGCTGACCATGCCCATTCCAGCCCCAGCATTTGACCCCACCGTCTGTAGCCAAAGCGCAAGTGTGATACACACCCGCCGCGATAGCCACGATACCGCTGCCTAATCCATCCACATCCGCGGGCGCGCTACGGTTTGTCGTCGTCCCATCACCCAGTTGGCCAGACGAGTTACTGCCCCAGCACTTGACCCCACCACCTGTGGTCAAAACGCAGGTGTGATTCCCACCCGCAGTGATGGCTTTTATCCCCCTCCCTAACCCACTCACATCCACTGGCACGTTTCGGCTTGTCGTCGTCCCGTCGCCCAGTTGGCCAAACGAGTTACGGCCCCAGCACTTGACCCCACCGCCTGCGGTCAAAGCACAAGTGTGAGACCAACCCGCAGCAATGGCCACAACGCCGCTCTCCAGCCCATGCACGTCTACCGGTACGCTGTTATCCGCCGTTGTCCCATCGCCCAGTTGGCCAGACGAGTTACTGCCCCAGCACTTGACCCCACCACCTGTGGTCAAAGCGCAGGTGTGATTCCCACCCGCCGCAATGGCTCTTATGCCGCTCCCGAGCCCGACCACATCCACCGGCACGTTGTTGTTTGTCGTCGTTCCATCGCCCAGTTGGCCAGACGAGTTACTACCCCAGCACTTGACCCCACCGCCTCTGGTCAAAGCGCAGGTGTGATTCCCACCCGCAGTGATGGAAGAGATATCCTGTAGTGGAGGCAATTCGTCGCCGACTAGAGTCCCAGCAGAAGCTAACATTCCATCTCCCGCCATCCTGAAATCCAGGCTAACGAGCTCAGAACCCTCCCTCACTGAAGGTGAAGTCGGTGAAGCTCCAGCACCGAGTGGAACCGCACCAGTCGCCAATACAATGAGGCTCATAACCAATGAGAAAGACCGTGGCATTCCTCTCATACCTCTCCTCCCCCTCCCGTGTCCCAGAACCGATGAGTCGCGTGTGTGGACAGTGAATACATCCTCTTTTTTGTGCCTTCCGCATCCCTTCTAGTGTGAGACTGCGAACGCCTTTCCTCCTTCGCTTCAGCGTGATGCCCAGGCCATCCCTGCATCGCGCGAACGTCATGGAGGAATCGCTTGAAACACATCACCGAGGCATCTTTCCGTTCCCAAGCCGTAATGGCAAGCGCCAGGCGATTGGCACACTGAGGTCGAAAGCTCGAGCTTTGGCGGATTCGTGGAAGGGGTCGGACTCCCCACGCGCCGTAATGAACGATTCGGGAACAAATCCTCCCGACCGTCTGACCGCCAGATTCTCCGTGCGAAGTTCTTCTTCACTGCACCTACGGCGAGCCCTGAGTTTCCCAATCCCTGGAACAGCGACATTTTATTGAGCACGCTCCAAAAAAGTCAAGCAACCTCAAAAAGCCGATAGCATAGCAAGTGCTGAAGGCGAATTCTTCCCGACATCGAGGGAGATTGACCGCGAACCGCGTGATGCAGAAGTTTCAATCCCACCCGAATCCTCGCCGACATTAAGGGAGATTGACCCAGGGACTGCGGCAAATTCCGCAGGCGGCCAGGCGTTCGACGTACTTGCCCCGGCCATTTGTGAAACCGATTCCGTGTTGCATCGTGAACTCGATCAATTGATTAACCGGGGGTCCCTCGTTGAGGCTCTCATTCGCGCACCGAATTCATTCTCCATGGCACATTATTTGCCTATCCGCATAAGCGGAGGGAAGGATGAAAGGACTGGAGAGAACACTCAAAGCGTTGGCCGATCTCAGTCGCTTGAGAATTTTGAACATCTTGCTCCAGCAAGATGTCTGTGTTTGCGATATGCAGTTGGTGCTGGGATTGCCCCAGCCCTTGCTTTCCCGCCACCTGGCGTATCTCCGAAACGCGGGGCTTGTGCGAGATCGCCGAGACGGTCCGCGCGTGTGGTACTCGCTCTCGCTTGAGGGTGAACTTGGAAAGGCGGTTCGAGAGTTTCTTCAGAAGGCATTGCCTCTGTTTGAAACATTCCAAGCGGATTCAGCACGAATGCGTCAATTTGCCGAGAGTTTCGCCACACCGCGAGGGCTTCAAAAATCAACCGACCCGCAGGTCAGCACGTGCACGTATCCGAGGACTCATTCATGGGCCAGCACACGCGGCAAATGATGAAAACCCGGGGACGCACGCATCCGGCGCTCTTGAATCGGCGGGCTCGAAGCCCGCGCTCCGGGGGGATTTTCGAAGGAGTTATCCATGATGTCCATGACGACACTCAGAAGCCAGTGAAAATCCCACCACAGATAAACACAGACGGGAACGGATCCGTTTCCTCATCCGTGTTGATCTGAGTCCGTCGGTGGTGATTTTTGAAGGAATCACTCATGAGCGAACATTCACCACGAACGAGAAAAATCGGGAAGCGCTCGCTGGCAGTGGACTCGACCAGCATGCCGGAGGCGTGCGCTCCCGGGCATTTTCGGAGGGGGCCATGATAGGAAGACTCGTACTTGCCGGTCTGGAGGCGTTGAAAGAGTACATTGCCCTGCACGTCGTCACCTGTCTCATCCCGGCCTTCCTGCTGGCCGGCGCGATGGTGACCTTCGTCTCGCGCGACACCATCATTCGCTATCTGGGCGCTGCGGCGCGAAAGGTCACGTCCTTTGGGTTGGCGGCGGTGTCGAGTTTTTTCGTCGCCGCCTGTTCGTGCACGGTCATCCCCGTATCGAGCGGGATTTACTACGGCGGCGCTGGCATCGGACCGGCCTTTATCATCCTGTGGGTTGCGCCCGCTGCTAACATCCTGGCGCTCGTCTATACGGGAGCCATCTTAGGCGGCCAGATGGTGGCCGCGCGCATCGCCGCAGCGCTTGCGATGGCCTTCGTGGTCGGCATGACGATGAGTATGGTTTTCGGGCAGGAGGAGGCCACGCGCACATCAAGCTTTCAGGCCAATCCCGGCGGGAAGATCATGTCCCGGAAAGATGTGATCCTGATTCTGCTCATTGTGGCCGACCTGCTGGCGCCGAACTATCTGGTTCGCAGTGGACCGTATCTTCACAAGGTCTACGTGTGGGCCGCAGGCATGGCAGTCATCGCAATGTATGCCTACTTGACCAAGAGCGGTGAAGAAATTGTGGCCTGGTTGAAGGAGACCTGGTGGTTTGTGCGCCTGATCTTTCCGCTGTTACTTGTGGGCGTGTTCCTGGTCGGTGTCATCGGGGCGATTTTGCCCGAACGGTGGATCCAGAGCTGGCTGGGCGGTTCAGGGCTTTTGGCCTCGTTTCTGGCCACTCTGATTGGCGCCATCAGTTACTTCGCTACCATGACCGAAGCGCCGTTTGTGGACAAGCTGATGAGCTTGGGCATGGGCAAGGGGCCGGCTCTGGCGCTGTTGCTGACGGGGCCGGGCTTGAGTCTTCCCAGCTGGCTGGCCATTGGACGAGTGTTCGGAGTCAAGAAAGCTGTCGTCTATGTCATCACCATCATCATTCTTGGCACCGTCGTGGGATGGTTTGCCGGGAACGTCATTTTCTAAATCCCGAGAATGAAGGAGGCAGCCGAAATGAAAATCGAAGTTTTAGGTCCGGGATGCGCTCGCTGCCATACGACGTTGAGGACTGTTGAACACGCACTCCAAGCGCTCGGTATGGAGGCCGAGGTCATTCACATCCACGACCCGAGAGAGTTCGCCAAACGAGGGGTGTTGTTCACTCCTGCCATCTTCATCAACGGCGTGATGAAAGCGGCGGGGCGGATTCCCAAGCTGGAAGAGGTGAAACACTGGCTGGTGGAGATCCAGGAAACGAGCACACAGCAGAGTGAAAGATTGCGCGAGGAGCCTCCTGCGACACCGTGAGGCTAAAGGAGGTTCAACCATGTGGCAGCACCTCAGACGACCAACAGATGCCCTCCGGTACTTTCATCCGGGTTGGTTCGCTTCAGTCATGGGGACAGGCATTCTAGCGGTGGCCACAGCTCACTCGGCCTCCTTCGTCCCGGCTCTGAAGGGACTAGCAACGATTCTATGGGTATTTAACACCGTCCTGTGCTTTATTCTGCTTGTTCCCTGGATCGCACGCTGGGTTTTCTTCTTCGATGACGCCTGGGCCGATGTTTCTCACCCGACACGTGGACCTTTTTACTCTACCCTGCCTATCGGGCTGCTGGTGCTGGGGGTGGACTTCTCCACCATTGGCCGTCAGTACATCGGAGCCGAGCTGGCCATCTCGATCCACCAGGTGCTGTGGATCGCTGGCACACTGCTGGCTTTTTTCTTTGGTGTGCTGATTCCTTACAAGTGGTTCACGAGCCAGTCCATTCCTGTCGAGCAAACCAACGGTGGCTGGTTCATGCCGCCCGTGGCCAACATTGTTGTCCCTGCCAGTGCCGCTCCTTTGATCACTACCTGGGGATCACCGGGATTGTGCCACTTCATGTGTTTGGTGGCCTTCGCGTTTCTGGGCATTGGATTCTTCCTGTTCCTGATCATAGGGGTTCTGCTCATTGGCCGCCTGATCTACAATCCATTACCCCATGCCCACCTGGCTCCCACGCTGTGGATTGGTCTGGGGCCTATCGGGGTTGGAAGCCTGGCTCTGGTACGCCTCTCGATGACGGCGAATCCGATCTTTGACCAGTACATCACCGAGGCTCAGGTGTTGCTCCGTCTTGGTTCGCTTGTACTGTGGGGGTTCGGGGTATGGTGGCTAGCGACGGCCATCGCGTTGACGCTGCGCTACCTGCGGGAGCCTTTCCCGTTCGCCATGAGCTGGTGGGCCTTTACCTTTCCGTTGGGGGCCTACACGGTTGCCACGTACCTTCTGGCCGACGCATACCAGACGGCGGCCCTGAGTCTTTTTGGCTTTGCTCTCTGGCTGCTGCTGCTCTTCTTCTGGACGGTGGTTCTGGTGAGGACGGGAGCCGGTACGTACACCGGAGCGCTTTTGCAGCCGCCACCGCCCGCTCAGCCAGCTCCAACGAGTTTGAAGAGTTAGCGGCAACGATGAGCTTGATCAGGGCGGAGGAGACGAAATGCGCAACAGATACACAGCCCGCGCAGTTTCTTTGTCACTCAGCCTGTGGCTGATCCTGAATGTTGCCGAGGCATGGCAACATGAGGGGAAAACGGACAACTCGCCCGATTGGTTTTATCCGTCCTGGGCGGCGGAGGCCAAATATAATACGCCCATCGTGGTCCGAGACACCGACAGCGCCCTCGGAAGATACTCGTTAAGAACAAAAGAAATCGGCCTCAAAGATCTGACGCGCATTCACGGCCACCTGTGTGATGGGTTGGTCATCGCCTTCGTCGAGATTAAGGCCGTGTTAGATAAACTCTTCCCCGACGGCATCGTAGATCGAACGGACCTCAGAGCGGTGTCAAAAAATGGCCCCTGCTGGGTGGATGCCGTGGCGATGATGACCGGCGCGCGAATCAACTTTCAAACACTGCGGATTGATAATTCCATCGGCAATGGATTCATCATCCAGCGAATCTCTACCGGCGAAGCTTACGAAGTGCGCCTGCGGCCAGGCGTCTTTCCCAAAGAGCAGGCCGATCTGGAAGCGAGGATTCGCCAACTGAGGTCAGAAGGGCAGCCGGTGTCTGGAGCGGACATTGATAAAGTCGAAGAGATGGCCAATGCGTTAAGCAAAAGATTGCTCACAACGCCGCCCGATCAGCTCCTCGAAATTACGCCCAGGCCAGGATACAAATTCAAGTTTAGCGATCTCTACGACATCAGAGGGGACATCATCAACAAGGATATGCCGAGAGAATGATGCTGGATGTTGTGAAAAAATTGGTCGTCCTGAGGGAACGCAGCGACCCGGCAGTGCCGGCAACGGTCGTCGGGGTGACCGGCACATCCATTGAAGGAGCGGATCACCCCCCACTCCTCGCTCGTCTCTCAGGTCCCTGTCATAGGCACATCCATCAAAGGAGCCGATCACGAGAGGGGCGAGATAAGCATTGCGGGGAGGAAAAATGAACTTCGTTAGCACGAGCGCAGTCGAACAATCGGTCGAGGAAGCCGTGCAGATGCTGGCGGCGTTGATCAAGGCGCAACTGGAGCTTGCCGCGCTTGAGGGCACCGCCTCTCAGGTGAAGACCGATCCGCAGGTCCAGCGCCCGCTGCGAAATATCCGGGCCACGCAAGGCCGCCGGCGATGGGCCTGATCGCTTGACACGGAGGCCAGGCTGGCTCGATTCACCGAAAAGTTAGAGAGAAAGGAGGACACAATGAGGAAACCAAGAACCATCGCTACAATGCTATTCATTCTCAGCCTGCTGCTGGCATCCCCAGCATTATCCCAGCGAGGCCCAAGATGGCGCGGGAGCGGAGGCTGGGGGCCAGGAGGCCCATACGGGCGGATGTATAACCCCCAAACCGTAGAGACTATCGCAGGGGAGGTGATCAGCGTCGAGCGCATCACCCCCATGAGAGGGATGTCCTACGGAGTGCACCTCTTGGTGATGACAGACAAGGAAACCATTTCGGTCCATTTGGGGCCGGGATGGTATGTTGAAAATCAGGACGTGAAAATTGAGCCGAAGGACAAAGTGGAGGTTCGAGGCTCCCGCATCACCTTTCAAGGGAAACCCGCGATCATTGCTGCCGAGGTCAGGAAAGGCGACGAGGTGCTGAAACTCCGCGATGAGAACGGGTTCCCGGTCTGGAGCGGATGGCGACGGCGCTAAGGTCAATTTCATCGCCCACTGCTCATTTCCCAGCGCCGTCCAGATCAAACACGTGAGGGATGCGAAAATTCATTGTCGGCAAGAGAGCGGCAATGGCCTGCTCGGAGACGCATTCTCGGGGCGAGAACAGCGGAATCGAGGTCCTGTCGGCAACGAAAGGTGACCATTGATGACAGAGGGGGATTCTCCAGAGCAAATTCAAACTGATCAAAGGAGCGGTGGGCCGGTTGCACTTGGACTCGAAGCGGATGCGAAGAAGGACGCCGTCTACGAATTCGAGCCAAAGTTTATGGCAAGAAAGAAGCCAGCATCTCGGTGAAAGAATCGCTGTTCCTCAACGGTAAGAACGTCCGAGGGCTGGCCAGGAGCCGCATTGTGGCGGCGGACTGTTGGACCGGCGAAGCGGTGGGCAACGCACCGCACGCGCTCGGACACGCTCATTGTGTGGGGATCATCAAGGACAAGGAGGCTCGCGTCAGTGCCGTTCCCTAAACTCATCATGTTTGATGATCGGGTCAAGCTGATGCATGACGCCGCCGTTGGCAGCGTGGACAAGAAACAGGTGGAGACGTTGATGGCCCAAGGGCTGACCGAAGGTGGAACCGTGAATGTCGTCACGAAGGGACTGCTGAGATGAAAGGAGGTGCGAATCCAGAAACAAGATGCCCTCAGCACAGCGGAGTGCAAGATGAGTCTCCTGCGACGCCGTGAGGCTTCCCCACCGACAATAGATTCAAAGGAGGTTCAGCCGTGTGGCAGCACCTCAGACGACCAACAGATGCCCTCCGGTACTTTCATCCGGGTTGGCTCGCTTCAGTCATGGGGAACGCGACCGCTGTTTTACCTTATCGAGAAGCGTGCGCGCGACGGCGGCCTGGGCGATGGCCCGGATTTCCGCACTCTCCCAGCGAGCGGCCAGCACAGGAGCCTGGATGAGTTCCGGATCGGCTGCGGTCAACTTCTTGAAAACCTCGATCACGACGGGGGAGAGATCGGAGGACCCTATGACATAGCCCGTGGCGAATTCGCCCGTCTCGATACGAATGACGGAATCCAGGGCCCCGTTCAAATCCGCTTTCGTAGCGTTGAACAGGTCTATTGCACGGTTGAGGAAGCGTCTTCCCTGATTTTCATCGAAGGCCATCACGGGCCCAGCCAGGTAGAGAAAAGCCCGCCCCTTAGCACCACTCGTTTGAAGTCGCTCGATCCGAGATTCAGCCTGCGCGATGAGAATGGGCGCATGATCCTTATCGCTCAACTTTTGAAGCACGGTGGAAACGGCCACCGCTAATCTCTCGGGATGTTCAATCCTCAGAGCGTGCGCCTCGGCCTGTTCGAGCTGAACTTTTTCGGTCAGCTCTGCGGCGGCCCTGAAATGAATATAGTCGGTCATCTCACCCCTAATCGCCTGATCCTTCAGCCTGGAAGCGAGCGTCAGAGCCCGCTCGAAATCACTGCTCATCAAAGCGCGGAAGGCTGCATAGGCCATCAGGTCGTCATGGGTTTTATTGTCTGTGGCTGTTTGGGCCTTCCTCTCCAGGTCCTCGATCTTCTCCGTGTCGGGTGCCCTTCGCTCAAGGTCCCCTTGCTCTGCCTCAGCAATTGCTTCCGAGGGCAATCGGCTCACGACCAGCGTTAACAAGCTGTCTATTCGAGAGACAACGTCCGGCGTCAACTGCTCGGCGTAAGGACGAATGTTGATCAGTGCGCGATACATGTGTGCCCGTACTTTCTGGCCCTGCAGGATTTCCTTTGAAAGCGCATCTATGAGAGTCCGGATATAGACCCGACTGAGCATCGGGTCAGCCGGAGGAGGATTGCTTAAAGGGAAACGGTTCGGGAGATTGATGCCGGGAATCGCGTAGGCTCCCAACCAGTACAGACCATCGAGATCACCCTGTCGTGCCGCCCTCGCCAGCGCCGATCGAAAGATCGCTCGGCCCCGTTCCGGATCTTTTTCCCGCAGGTGAAAGAGGAGCGAGACCGTAGAATAGGAGATGGCGTATGAGAGGCTCATCTCCACCAGTTCGCTTACGGTGCCTTCATCATCTTTGACAGACCGTGCAAGGCGGGAGAGCAGGTCGGCCTTCCACTGATCGCCGGCTTTCATCTGGGCCAGAAACTCGCGCACGAGGTCGGTTCGGAGTCCGACCGACTGCTCAAGCAATTTTTGCCAGAGCTGTTCAGCATCATACGGACTGCGAAAGAGCACCCGGGGCGTCTTCCCAGGAAGTCGCCCCGCCCTCTCCATCGCACCTTCGGACCTGAGCTCGGACAACGCCTGTACGGCCTGCCGGAGGAGGGCTTCGCTTCGACCGGCGTCAATATCCTTCATCAGTCCGGCGAGCACGATGGCTCCGTGAGCAAGGCGAGCCGGATCGCTCTCCTTTCTCAGCGCGAATTCAGCTTGTTCAAAGAGAACGAGACCCTGCTGTTTGAGGTCCTGCGACTCGACTTGTGCAAGGATCAGGGCGGCAAGAATCAACCAGGTAAATCTCATTTTTCCCCTCCTTCCGAAAATCTCCGCCAGCAGGTGAACGCTCCCCAGGCGGATGGGCCCATCAGGCAGACACTCCTCTGTTGGCGATTCGGCTTCTCAATGGTTTCCGGGTGTCACCTGCGTCTGTATAACTCCGCTTACCTCAGTGTTCCGGCTCAGCGCCGCTGCGAGCATCGGGAGCAACTTTGATCTGTTCGAATCAATCTTCGACCAGATTCGTGCAAAGGTTCGTAAGACGATGAGATTTTGCTTCACATTCGGTTGCGTAGAGACTGTGGCAAATCCTGTCACGGTTGCTGCTGCGGCGCCAACATCAATAATGCAATCATCGCAGGGCTGTCTGTATGGGCATTGGATGATGGCCCCATTGTCGCACCCGATCTTGCACCCCCCTTGAGGGCTTCCCGGTCCTCCACAACCGGCTGTACTCGTACATTGCGATAGGTCAAGGCACCTGAGGTCCTGCGCCCTTACAACCGTTGTCAAGACGACCAGCAGGATCCCAAAAAGTACGGGGAATACAGGTGACATTTTTTGTGCCATTGTGTCCCTCCGGTAGCTGAATTGAACACCTACCGCAAACATTTTAGCAAAAAAAAAGATGTCAAGAGCTAGGGCATACTTGACGACAGGGACACTGTCGAAGTAGCGGAGGGTGCTCAATAGACTCTCAGACACTCCCCATCTCAAGCGAATACCAAGTGCTTTCAGAGCAACCGCCCACCCGGGAGGTTCTCTATATCTGGCGACGACCGAACAATATGGCATCTGCCACATGCCGGAGTCAGTTGATCCCTTCGCTCCGCGCTCTTCAGATGAAGAAAGGAGGCTTTCAACACGTCCCCTCGTATTTGCGCGATGAAGCGATGAAATACTCAACAGCTCCGTTGAAACTTCCAACACGAGTCATCCCGATCACTTTGTTCACTTCCTGCAACCGGTGAGGGAGTGGCTATTGAAATTTCCCTCAATCTGTTTGCCGACCGCCATAGGACAGAGCGCCTACCAGTTCGCCTAACACTCACATGTCCAGAGAGATTTGCTCCTGTCTCTTTGATCCCGGGCTCTGGCACAGCACTTGCAAAAATGATTTTGCTGAACAGGAATCGTCCATGCGCTTATGCACGCCACGACGGATGAAAACCTGGGAGCGCACCCGACCGGTGGGCCTGGCCTTCACCCCACCGAGCGCACCGGAGGTGCGCACTCCCAGGCATTTTCGAACGAGCTGGGCAAACAGCCACGCACCAGGGAGGAAGAAAAACTCATCGAAGGAGGCGGCTATGGAGAGAAAACTTTCGAGAAAAGAATTTCTGACCATCGCAACTAAATGTGCGGCAGGAGCCACGGCGGGCGTCGCCGGTCTCAGTTTGATCACGGCCAAAAAAGGTGAAGCCCAAACGGAGATTCCCGCGTGGCCCTGGCCGTACGCCAAGCTGGACCCGGAATACGTCAGAAAACTCGGCCACCAGGCTTACTGGGAAGCTGGCCGGGGCTGTTCTTACGGAGCCTTCAAAGCGATCACTCGCGCACTTCAGGAAACTGTCGGCTATCCTTTCACGTTAATTCCCCCGGAAATGATGATCTTTGGTCATGGCGGAGTCGTCGGCTGGGGTGGCACCTGCGGAGGATTGCTGGGGGCGTGTGCGGCGATCAGTCTCGTGTGCGACAAAGCGACAGCCGATAAGCTGATTCACGAACTGCAAGGGTGGTACACCCAGGCGCTCTTCCCCAGTGAGACGAGTAATCGGTATGCACAAAATCATGAGTTCTTCGTCAACCAGTACGATCAACCTCTGCCGCAAAGTCGTGCCGGTTCTCCGTTGTGTCACGCTTCGGTAACAATGTGGTGCGACACGTCCGGCTTCAAGGCATCCTCGCTCGAGCGGAAGGAACGTTGTGCCCGGCTTACAGGAGATGTGGCTGCGCGGGCCGTCGAGCTGCTGAATGAGTGGGCTGACGGACACTTCCAGGGGACGTATACGCCGCCTCAGTCCATGGCCTCGTGTGTGACCTGTCACGGGAGCCAGGGCTTGGACAATGTGAAAGCCCAGATGAACTGCACGCAATGCCACGTCGAAGGCTGGGACCATCGGTGATGAGCGGGTAGGTACTGAATCCCGATTGGCCGTGGCAGAGAGCGACAACCAGTGAGAAGCTACTCCTGATACGGGCGGCCGTCTCTGGCCGCCCGTATCAGGAGGCGAGGAATTTTTTCAAGCCAGCGCATCAGATATCCGGGGCAGGCTCTCCCCGGCTTCGCTCGACGAAAGCTACAAATCACACCCTTAGCGAAACTTAGAATCGAGCAATCCAGCGCAGGAGTCACGGTTTGCCAGGGCGGTTCGCCGGGATTCTGGCAGACCTGGATCATCGAAGGTGAGCGATACGCCCGGCGCTTTTTGGACAACCGCAACCGAGTGGCAGCTCAAGCCGATAACGAGCCGACCCAAACAAACGCCGATTGGCTCGTGCGGATCAAAGCTAAAGCTTCTCTCCGCCAGGTCTACGGACAGGCAAGCCAAGGCGTTGAAGGTGTAGGTCCTCACCGACCGGTCTGCGTCCAAATCGCCATTGGCCGAAATCGGGGGTGAAGGCGATTGGCGAACGTGCATCTGGATGAGCCAGGTTACTCCACCAAGCGGAACTCTCCAGCCGGGGGAACTCCCCATCCCAATCTGGGGCTCGTCAGAGGTCAGGGGATAAATTTCGTAGGGGGTTCTGCAAAAAGAGATTGAATGTCCCTATGGGCTGTGCTAAAGTAAGTTGGCAGGATAAATTATGGCGATGATCTTGAAGGAAAGCTTTAACGGTTGAGAAACGATGGGGTTGCTATCACTCTTTCGATTCTTTTCAAGCGACCTGGGAATTGACCTGGGCACAGCCAGCACCCTGGTCTACGCCAAAGGCCGAGGCATCGTTGTCAGTGAGCCCTCGATTGTGGTCGTCAATAAGGTGACGCACAAAGTGGAAGCCGTCGGCAAAGAAGCCAAAGAGATGCTCGGTCGCACGCACTCCAACATTGTGGCCATCCGGCCCATGCGCGATGGTGTGATCGCTAACTTCGAGCTGACCGAGACCATGCTTCAAGCGTTCATCAAAAAGGCGCACAACGGACGCTCCTGGGTGAATCCGCGTGTGGTCATCGGCGTTCCCAGTGAAATCACTCAGGTCGAGCGCCGGGCCGTTGTTGACGCCGCTTATCGAGCACGGGCGAGCGAAGTCTACCTGGTGGATGAGCCGATCGCAGCAGCCATCGGTGCGGGTCTGCCGATCACCGAGCCGACGGGCAACATGATCGTGGATGTCGGTGGTGGTACGACGGATATTGCCGTTATATCTCTGTCCGGCATCGTCTATTCCCGTTCGATTCGCATTGCCGGCAACGAAATGGACGAGGCAATCATTCAGTACATCAAGCGCAAGTACAATCTGCTGATTGGCGAGCGGACGGCAGAACAAATCAAGATTGAACTGGGCTCGGCCTATCCGCTGGATGAGCCGCTCTCGATGGAAGTTCGCGGACGCAGCTTGATCGAAGGTGTTCCGAAGACGATCACCATCACCGATGAGGAAGTCCGGGAGGCTTTGTCGGAAACGGTGGCGACAATTGTGAATGCCGTTCGCGTGGCGCTGGAACGGACCCCTCCGGAACTGGCGGCCGATATTATTGATCACGGAATTGTCCTCACCGGGGGAGGCGCTCTGTTGAAGAATCTCGACAAACGCTTGATGCTGGAGACCAATGTCCCGGTGATTCTGGCCGAAGACCCACTGTCCTCCGTCGTTTTGGGAGCGGGAAAGATGCTGGACGATCTCGATCTGCTCAAGCGCGTGTGCACGAATTTGGAGCATCTGGAATATTAACGATGGCCGAGAATCGGGCGAGGCGATCTGTGGCCCTGTTTCTTGTGCTCGTCAGCGGGCAGATGATCTTGATGTCGGCGCAGGCCCGACATCCCCAATCCGGGCAGTCGGTGTTACGCACGTGGTCGCTGACAGTGGCCGCACCGTTTTTCGAGTCGGTGAATCGAGCCCTCACGGGGCTCACCCGGCTGTGGAAAAGCTACATCGCCTTGCGCGATGTAGAGCGGGAAAATCGCGCCCTTCGTCAGGAAATGGATCTCCTCCGGATGCAGCTCATGCGATTGACCGAGGAGGCCCGAGAAGCCGAGCGATTGAGAGCGCTGGTGGGCCTTCAGCAGCAAGTGCCAGGACAGAGTCTGATTGCCCGCGTCATCGGTCGGGACGTGAGCGCCTGGTTTCAGTCGCTGGTGATCAATCGGGGGCAACGAGATGGCGTGCGTCCTGGAGCCGCCGTGATCACGCCCGCCGGGCTGGTCGGTCGCGTCGTTGACGTAGGTCCCGTGAGTGCGCGCGTGCAGTTGCTGACGGACGACCGCAGCGGCGTGGGCGGTGCCGTTGGCGTCGTGGGAGAGTCGCGCGCACTGGGCGTGGTCGTGGGCAAAAACGAAGCCCTCTGCAAGATGCGCTATGTCCCTGGCACCGAACCCGTGAAAGAGGGAGACATCGTCTACACAACGGGTCAGGATGGCATTTACCCTCGGGGCCTTCTCATTGGACGTGTCGTGTCGGTTCGACGGGGATCGGCTATGGTCTCGCATGACATTTTGATCGAGCCCACGGCACTGCGTGGCCCCCTGGAGGAAGTCATCGTTTTGGTGGACTCTCCCACAGACGTGCGCCTCACTCCAACGATTGCCTCTCGGCCTCAGTGAGAGGGAGCGCGCGACCGATGACATCACTGTCAGCGACACCAGGATGCTGGCGGAGGTCGTTCTCTCTTGTCGTGTAGAGGTAGAGCGGACCGGTGAGCCCGGCGAAAACTGTTGTTCTCATTGTGATCGCCATTGTTGGTCAATTGATCATTGCGCGCTACATGACCGGTCTGCGGTCGCTCGACCTGATCTTGATTGCAACCATCTACGTCAGTCTTGAACGCAATCCCGCGCGTGCGTTGTGGGTCGGCGCGGGAGCGGGGTTGCTCCAGGATAGTTTCTCCGGAGGATTGATCGGCGTTAATAGCTTCGCCAAAACAGTAATCGGATTCTCCACATCCACGCTGAGTATTCGTGTGGCCCTGGACAGTTTTCTCCCGCGGCTGATCGTCATGGCGACGGCAGCGGCCCTCAACGGGCTAATTTATCTCGGTCTCCACCACCTGTTTGGTCAGCCGCTGGTGAGCGCACCGGTTCTGCCGCAACTTGGTCGTCGGCTCGGAGGGGTCGTTCTGATCAACACGGTTGCCGCCCTGATCTTCTTCCGACTGCTCGATTACTGGCTGGTCGTTCGGGAGCGAACGCGCGCTCCCGGCAAACCGCTCAAGCGCAGGTATTGAACATGGTCACCCGACTGAGCGACATCGGTGAACGAGCCAAGGCCATTGGTCAAACGGATCGTCTGACCATCCTTCAATACGGGCTCCTGAGCCTGTTTCTTATTCTCGGCGTCCGGTTCTGGTCGCTCCAGGTGATTCAGCATGAGAAATTCCGACAGGCCGCCGAGAACAATCGCATTCGCGTCGTTCCCATTCCCGCTCCGCGCGGCGCGATCCTCGATCGCCACGGTCGAGTCATTGTGGACAATCAGCCGTCGCTGAGCATCATTCTCAACCGGGAAGAGCTTCGGGAGAAGCGGCGGAACCCGTATGAGCTGGTTGATGAACTGATCGCTCGGGGGCTCCCCCTGGACCGTGACACCGTGCGCGCGCGACTGGATGGAATGAGGAATCAACCGGCTTTTTATCCCGTCGTCCTCAAGGAAAATGCCACTACGTCGGATGTCGCCTGGGTTCATGCGCACCGTCTCGAATATCCCGAACTGGATATTGTCGAGCAACCGCAACGCCGCTATCCCTATGGAACTGTGCTGGCTCACGTTCTGGGATACGTCGGAGAGATCTCCCGGGAGGAACTGGCCAAACCCGAGTACAAGGACTATCGGCCTGGCGACCTCATCGGCAAATCAGGAGTCGAGCAGATGTACGACCGACTCCTGCGAGGAAGAGACGGGTACCGGCGGGTGATCGTGGACAGCACCGGTCACGAGGTCGGCGAAATCGAAAGCATTCCGCCGGTTGAAGGTCACGCGATTAAACTGACCATTGATCTCGATCTTCAATTGGCCGCCGAACAACATCTGGGCAATCGTCGGGGGACAATCGTGGCTCTCGATCCCCAAACGGGAGAGATCCTCGCGCTGGTCAGTCATCCGGCCTTTGATCCCGCGCTCTTTTCCCAGCGCATCAATACGGCCGAGGGAAAAGCCGAATACCGTCGGCTCCTGCAAGACCCCGAAATCCCTCTGATCAATCGAGCCCTGCAGGGAGTCTATCCCACCGGCTCGACCTGGAAAATCATCGTCGCAGCAGCCGCTCTGGAAGAGGGAATCATCACGCCGAACCATTCTACCTTCCTCTGCGGGCGCGGGCTTCAGGTGGGGAACCGCTTCATCAGTTGCATGGGGTCACATGGAGCCCCCGATCTCCATCGGGCGATTGTCGTCTCCTGCGATGGATATTTCTACCGACTGGGGTTGAAGCTGGGAATTGATCGGCTGGAGAAATGGGTGAAGCGACTCGGACTCGGTCAGCGGACGGGAATTGATCTGCCTCATGAGGTGGCCGGGATCGTTCCGAGTCGAGCCCTCAAGGCCAAGCTCAATCCGCGCGATCCCCGATGGAAGGACTTCGATACGGCCATCGCGTCCATCGGGCAGGGAACGGTGGCGATTACGCCCTTACAGCTTGTCCGAACCATCGCCGGAATCGTCATGGGAGGAAGATTGCCCACGCCCCATGTCTTCAAGGAGGTGGCCGGTGACCCGCAGATGGCGTATCAGCAGCCGCGCCCGCTGATCGTGCCGCTCGATCCTCTCACGGTGAAGACCATCCGTTCGGCCATGTGGGGTGTGGTCAATGAAGGCGGCACCGGCGTGGCGGCCCGCGTCGAGGGCCTCGACGTCTGCGGCAAAACGGGAACGGCTCAGGTCGTGGGCAAAGAGAAAGCCACCGGCGCGCTCAAAGACCATGCCTGGTTCGTCAGTTTTGCTCCCCGCGATCATCCCCGCATCGCCATGGTGACGCTCATCGAGAATGTGGGGCAGGGCGGACGGTTCAGTGCGCCTACAACCCGAGAGATTTACGAAGCCTATAAAGCCAAGCTCATCGGCGGCTCCGAGCGCGCCGACATCGCCACTCCCGCTCCGGCTCTGACCAACAAGGCACTGGCTGACGCCGAACCGAAGAACGCCCCGGCTCATTAGCCGGCTTTCGTGGACAATCGGGCAGGCGGACGTGCACGTCCCGAGATTGACGCGAGGCGAGTGAAGAGCGATGGCACGACGCGGACGCACAGGATGGAAGGATTTTGATTGGCCGCTGCTGGCCGCGGCCCTGGTGCTGGCCCTGCTCGGCATTTTAGAGATTTATAGCTCGCAGCCGCAGGAAGACTACTGGCGGCGTCAACTGTTCTGGGTCCTGCTCGGTCTCATCGCCATGGTCGTCACGGCGCGCATCGAGTACCATCGCCTCGTTGAAGCCGCTCCCATTTTTTATGGCGCGTGTCTCTTGTTGCTCGTGCTCGTGTTGCTCGTGGGGCAAGAAGTCTACGGGACGAAAGCCTGGATCGGCGTGCGCGGCTTCGGCATTCAACCCTCGGAGCTGGCGAAAGTGGCGACGATCCTCATCCTGGCACCGTTTCTGGCCGCTCGCTGGGAAGAGCATCGCAGGGGCAAAAATCCCTACCTGACGATGCGCGAGATTGCAGCGGCGGCATTGCTTGTGCTCTTGCCGGTGGGACTCATTCTTCTCCAGCCGGATGTCGGAACGGCGCTGACCTTTTTCCCGATTCTGGTGGGGATGCTCTTCATCGCCGAACTCCGGCCTCGCTTCATCGTCGCCGGAGTGGTGAGCGCCGCCGTGGTGATGAGTCTCGGCTGGCATTTCCGTCACGAAGTTCTCAAGCCCTATCAGGTGCAGCGACTGGAAACGCTCATCCATCCCGAGCGCGCCGACCGTCGCGGCTTCGGCTATCAAACCTATCAGTCAATGATCGCCGTGGGATCAGGCGGCGTCACCGGACGCGGCCTCTTCCGGGGGACGCAAAGTCGGCTTCGCTTTTTGCCGAAAGCCTACACCGACTTCATCGCCTCGGTCGTCGCTGAAGAATTGGGACTGGTCGGGATCTTCATCGTCCTGACCCTTTACCTGTTCATTTTGATGCGAGCGATCAATCACGCCAAACTGGCGCGCGATCAGCTCGGCGCGCTCCTCATCACCGGTGTCGTGTCGCTTCTGGCGTTCCACACTGTCATGAACCTGGGAATGGTCGTGGGGTTGATGCCGATCATCGGTATCCCCCTTCCGCTGATGAGCTATGGGGGCTCATCGGTGCTGGCGACCTTCATCGGATTGGGTTTGATCGCCAATGTGCGACTTCACCGGTACGTTAACTGAACGGCGTGGCGAAAGCGCGGGGCGTTCGTGAGAGCCCGCCCGAAAGGGGCTGTCCCGCTCTGAGCTTTCGCCCGTTTGGGACATTCGGCAGACAATATGCGCAGAGAGAAGCGGCTCGATCCGCCCGGGAGGATCAGATGTCTCCCGTCTCTCTGCATGAGGAGAATCGAACATGGCCAAGGAAATGATCATCAGTTCCAACCGTTTTGAGAGGAAAATTGCCATCCTCGAGGATGGCGTGCTCGTCGAATATTACGTCGAACGAGCGGGAGAATCCGAAGGAATTGTGGGAAACATCTACAAGGGACGAGTGACGCGCGTTCTCCCGGGGATGCAATCAGCCTTCGTGGACATCGGTCTGGACCGCGATGCCTTCCTCTACGTCTCGGATGTTTTCGATATCGAGGACATGGAGGTGGAATTCGAGCCCGCGGGGGAAGCAGAACGAGCCTCCGCTTCCGGCAGAACACCTCCCTCGACCGAACCCAGCTTCGCCGATGTCGAGCAAATCATCGAGGCGCTGGCTGAAACCAAACCCTCGCGCCCGGCCCGTCGCCGCCGTGTCGAGGAGCCTTCTGAAGAAGCCCTCACCGAGGAGATCGCCGACCTCGTCGAAAGCATTACGGCAGACCTTCCGCCCCCGGGCGGAGAGCCTGCCGGTGAGGAAGAAAAGGAAGTCGCCTCCGAAGTGGATTTGAAGGATGCGATCGTCGAGGAGAAAATCATCGAAGCGATCCATCAGGAAGAAGCCCTCATCGAGCCCACGGAGGACGTCGTGGAGTCGGAGCATCGCATCGGTTCGTTCTCGCTCCCGTTGACCTCGGGGACAAAACGGCGGCGGATCGTGGACGATGCTCCGGCGATGACTCCGGAATCCGTTGAAGAACTCGCGCCATCTCCGGCGGAATCCTCCGAGGAGATGGACGCCCGATCGGTGGAAACTCAACCGCCCTCCTCCGAAGGCGTTCCTCCACCGTCGGAGGGCCCCCAACCGCCGACGTCCGTGGAAGTGATGGAGCATGCTGGCGGGACCGTCAGCGCCCTCTCCGCCGAAGAGGGTGAAGGCGTCGCCCCGCCGGAAGAGGCCGGGTCTGACAAGCCGGCGGAGTCGGCGGCGGAGGACCCGGAGCCTCCTCTGCCGGATGCCGACGCCTCGCTTCGTTACTCCTACAAACCTCGCGCGGAAATGGCCAATCGGCGACGATCCCGGCGACGGCGCCACACGGCCGCGGTGGCCGAAGCGGAGCCGGACCCGGTGCGAAACGAACCGAAAGGCGAACCGACCATCACCGAACTCCTCAAAGAGGGCCAGGAAATCCTCGTCCAGATCGCCAAGGAGCCCATTGGTAACAAAGGGGCCCGCGTGACCACGCACATCGCTTTACCGGGGCGTTACCTCGTCTACATGCCCACTTCCGAACACGTCGGCGTTTCCCGACGAATCACGTCGGCGGCCGAGCGCGCCCGACTGCGTCGGCTCATCACCGAACTGAAAAATAGAGAGCGCGTCGTGGGCGGGCTCATCGTGCGCACCGCCGCCGAGGGATGCAGCGAGGCCGACCTTCTCAGCGATCTTCAATATCTGGCTCACACCTGGAACGACATCCGTCAACGGGCCGAGCGCACGAAGGCTCCGGCCCTGCTGCATCGCGATCTCGATCTGGTCGAACGCATTCTCCGGGATCGGCTGTCGAGCGATTTCACCGCCATCCGCGTGGATGATGAGGAAGATTATACGCGGATTGTTGACTTCGTCTCCCGTTTCCAGCCCAAGCTCCTCAATCGCGTCAAGCTCCATACGCGCGAGACGCCCATCTTCGAGGAGTACGGCGTGCAGGCCGAAATCGAAAAGAGCATCCGCCCGCGCGTCTGGCTCAAGTCCGGCGGCTACATCGTCATCAATCAAACGGAGGCGCTTGTAGCCATTGATGTCAATACCGGCAAGTTCGTCGGTCGCACCAGCCGGTTCGAGGATACGATCACCCGCACCAATATCGAAGCCGCCCGCGAGATCGCCCGACAAATCCGCGTGCGGGACCTCGGCGGAATCATCGTGCTCGACTTCATTGATATGGAAGAGCGCAAGAACCGCCAGAAGGTCATGCAGGTGCTCGAGGAGGAACTGCGGAAGGATCGCGCTCCGACCAAGATTCTTCAGTTTAACGATTTCGGCCTGGTGGCCATCACCCGGAAACGGGTCAAGCAGAGTCTGGAGCGGACGCTCTGCGAGCCCTGCCCCTACTGTCATGGCAGCGGCCTGGTGAAATCGCCTCAAACCATCTGTCTGGAAATCCTGGAAGAAGCACGACGCCTGGCCATGGCCGGCGAGCGCGTGGATGGCGGAGAAGCCCTGCTGCGAGTTCATCCCGAAGTCGGTCGCCTGCTGCGAGAGCGATACGCCGCCATCTTGCACGAGATCGAGGCTTATCTTGGTGGGCCGGTGACGATCAAGACCGATCCGCTCCTGCATCAGGAGCAATTCGACATCGCCATCGTGTAGAGGACTGGCGAATCGGCTGAGCGGCGGCGACACCACGGTCCGGCCTCGCCCGTGTTCCACTAATGGGCGACGGGTTTTCTCAGGTCGCCGACCGCGACGCCAAGAGGTGAAAAAAAGAAAGGACGGGACTTTCCCGTCTGCGAAAAGGGACCCGCGCCTGGTATCGGCACGGTGAAGAAGACGATTGGAACGCTGCGTGATCTTTTCGGAGAAAGATTCATGTCCGAGACATTGCCTCGCACATCGCCACAGCTCGGGGATATGACCGCCGAGGACTTTCGCCGCTATGGGCACCAGCTCATCGAATGGATCGCCGACTACCTGGAAGAGATCGAGCGGTATCCTGTGCTGGCCCGTGTTCGTCCCGGCGAGATTCGCTCTCAGTTGCCCCGGCGGCCTCCGCTGACCCCGGAGCCCATGGACGCCATCCTCAAGGACTTCGAGACGGTTATCCTGCCGGGAATCACTCACTGGAATCATCCGGGGTTCCTGGCCTATTTCGCCATCACCGGATCAAAGCCGGGCATCCTCGGTGAACTTCTGTCCGCCGCTTTGAACGTGAATGCGATGCTGTGGAAGACGTCGCCTGCCGCCACCGAACTGGAAGAGGTCGTCCTCGATTGGCTCCGGCAGATGGTGGGATTGCCGGAGGAATTCGAGGGCGTGATCTACGATACGGCTTCGATCTCGACGCTCTGCGCACTGGCGGCAGCGCGCGAGGCCCTGGACGATCTTCAAATTCGCCAGCGCGGCCTCGGCGGACGGAGCGATGTCCCACGACTGCGACTCTACACCTCGGAACTGGCTCATTCCTCAGTCGAGAAGGACGCCATTGTCCTGGGCATCGGCCAGGAGGGCGTGAGGAAGATCGGCACCGACGAGGCATTCCGCCTCGATGTTGCCGAACTCCGGCGGGCTATTGTCGAGGATCGCCGTGCCGGCTGGCGACCGTTTTGCGTCGTCGCGACGGTGGGAACGACGTCGGTCACCAGCATTGATCCGGTTGCGGCCATCGCGGAGATCTGCGCCGAGCACAACCTCTGGCTCCACGTGGATGCCGCCTACGCCGGATCCGCCGCCATCGTCCCCGAACTGCGCCACCTCCTTGATGGATGCGACCGGGCCGATTCCCTCGTCCTCAATCCCCATAAGTGGCTCTTCACCCCCATTGATCTGAGCGCGTTTTATTCGCGCCGCATGGATGTGGTCAGGCGGGCGTTCAGCCTCGTCCCGGAATACCTTCGCACGAGCGAGGATGAGGCGGTGCGGAACTTCATGGATTACGGTCCCCAACTGGGACGACGATTTCGCGCGCTCAAACTCTGGATGGTCATTCGCTCGTTCGGTCAGGAGGGGCTCGCCGAACGCATTCGTTATCACATCCGCCTGGCCCAGGAGTTTGCCCGCTGGGTGGATGCCGATCCTGATTTTGAACGGGTGGCTCCCGTTCCGCTGAGCACCGTCTGCTTCCGCGCCCGCCCGCGACGGTTCGCCGAACGAAGCGCCGACGAGAGAGCCACGGCGTATCTCGATCAGCTCAATAGCGCCCTGCTTGACGCCGTCAATGCGACCGGCGAGTGCTTCCTCTCGCACACGCGGCTTGGCGGACGGTTCGTGTTGAGACTCGCCATCGGCAATATCCGGACGACTGAGAGGCATGTCGCCCGCGCCTGGGAACTTCTTCGTTTTCATGCCGGGCGACTTGACGCGCAGATGCGCTGAAGCGGGGCAACGCCCTGACGGGATCGAGACGATAGGTGAAAGGCGCACGGTCGGTGCGCCCCCGCGTCACCGGGCGAGTTCGATGAAAACCTCTTCCAGATCGGGCTCGGCGAAGGCGATATCAGTGATCACGGCCCCCTGCGAGCGCACATAGCCGAGAAGATCGCTGAGCCGCTTCTCCTTGCTATCCACGGTGACGGCGAGCGAGCCGTTTTGCACGGACCAGTGAAGCACGCCCGGAACGGGCAGGGTCGTCAGTTCGGGTAGCGGTCCCGCACAGCGAATCCTGATCACATCGCCTGTGGCGAACATTCTCTTCAACCGCTCGGGCGTTCCGCGAGCGATGATCTCGCCGTTCTTCAAGAAGACGAGTTCCTCACAGAGCTGTTCGGCTTCCTTCATGTAGTGGGTGGTGAGAATGATCGTGATGCGCTTCTCGCGGTGAAGAGCGGAGATGCTCTCCCGGATGCGCACGGAAATATCGGGATCGAGGCCCACCGTCGGCTCATCGAGAAAAAGTAGTTCCGGGTCGTTGAGGAGCGCCTTGGCCAGCGACAAGCGTTGCTTGGTTCCGGTCGAGAGCCGCTCAAAAGGAACGCGCCGATAGTCCTCCAGCCGCAGCAGTTCGATAACTTCGTCCACCTTCCGGCGAAGACGCGTGCCCGATAGCCCGTAAAGCAGAGCGTGGAACGTCAAAGTTTCTTCCACCGTGAAGCTCCAGGGAAAGTTGGCATTTCCGCTGGAGATATTGATGCGCTGGCGAATCCGGTGTCCGTCACGACGGGCATCAAGACCGAGAATCGTCACGCTCCCCTCATCGGCCATGAGCAGCGTCGCCAGGATGGACAGCAGCGTCGTTTTCCCTGCTCCGTTGGGACCGAGAATTCCGAAAAGCATTCCCTGCTCGATCTCCAGCGAGACCCGACGCAGGGCCTGCTTCGTCAGGGGGAAAGGAAAGCGACTGCGATAGGTCTTGCTCACACCCTTGATGTCCACGGCTCGCATAATCTCTTTCCCCGATGCGCCAGTTTACCTCAGAACGAGCAAAAGATGAAAGGCAGCCACCGATGAGGTACGAGACTTCGAGCCCTCATCGCTTCCGGATGGTCACTCCTGTGACACGAAGAACAGCTCGACATCACCCGTGCGAACGGAGGCGGGGCAAAGCTCAGTCGCCGGGAGCTTCGGACGACATCGGCCCGGTATCTCGTTGTGAGGAAAAGTGCGCCACGATGCGTCGGGCGAGTTCCTCGCCGACGAACGGACGCAGTTCCTCGACCGAAGCTCGACGAATTCGATCAAGACTGCCCAGATTACGCAGCAGCCGATTCTTGCGAATCTCACCGATGCCGGGGATGGCCAGGAGTTCCGACGCGAAATCGCGGTGCTCGCGCCGCCGGCGATGAAAGGTTATGGCGAAACGATGGGCTTCGTCACGGATCATTTGAATGAGGTGAAGCACGGGCGAGTGACGGTCCAGCCGGAGCGGCTCGTCCTCCCGGCCTTTCACGAAAAGGATTTCTTCGCGTTTGGCGATGGCGGCCACTGGCTGAGCGTTCAGGCCGAGATCCTCGAGGGCCGCCACGGCCGCCCGGAGTTGCCCCTTGCCTCCATCCACGAGCACGAGGTCGGGCAGATCGCGGTGCTCGCGCAGCAGCCGGGAGTAGCGGCGGTGGACGACTTCTCTCATGGCTGCGTAATCATCGGGACAGGACGCCGTTTTGATAATAAAGTGCCGATAATCGCTCTTTTTCATCACCCCGTCTTCGCACACGACCAGCGAGGCCACGGTCTCGCTCCCCTGGAGCGTGGAGATGTCGAAGGCTTCGATCCGACGGGGCAGTTGCGGGAGATCGAGGGCTTCGGCCAGAGCGGCGAGCACCGTCTTCATCGAGGGCGCACCGACGCGGAATCGCTGCTCGAAAGCCAGACGCGCGTTGCGCATCACCAGGTCCAGCAGTTCCCGCTTCAGGCCACGTCGAGGATCCCTCAGGTGCACGCGCCGCCCCCGCTTCTCGCTCAGCCACGATTCAATCAGCCGCCGATCCTCCAATGCCACCGGCAGGTGAATCTCCGCCGGGACGTACTCGGCTCCCGCGTAGTACTGCGTCAGTACATCAGACAAGAAGGCCTCGGGTCGGAATGCCTCCACTCCCTCCCAGAAGAAATCGCGCTTGCCAATGACCTTCCCCTCCCGCAAGGTAAAGAGCGAGAGCGCCACACGTGATCCATCCGTGTAGTACCCGAAGACGTCAATATCAATGTCACAGGCAAGGGCCATCTTTTGATCCTGGCGCACCTGCTCGACCACGCGCAGGAGGTCGCGATACCGAGCCGCCGCCTCAAACCGCAATTGCTCGGCGGCCTGCTCCATCCGCTGGCGCAAACTTTCCACCAGAGCCTCGTCCTTCCCTTCGAGAAAGAGCTTCACGTCACGCACCGCTTCCTCATACTGTTCGAGACTGAACAGACCATGCACGCAGGGGCCCAGGCATCGCTTGATGTGATATTGAAGACATGGCCGCCCCCGCCGCTGGTAAAGCTCGAAGACCTCGTTCGAGCACGGCCGGAGATGGAATTCCCGATGGATGAGTTCCAGCAGCTTGTCGGCAAGCGAAGCCGGCAGGTAAGGACCGAAGTAGAGGGCTCCATCTCGCTCGACACGCCGAACCTTGACCACCCGGGGATAGGGCTCGTTCACCGTCAGCTTCAGATGAGGATAGTACTTGTCATCCTTGAGCAGAATGTTGAACCGGGGTTGATAGCGCTTGATCAGATGGCTCTCCAGAATGAGAGCTTCGACCTCCGTATCGGTCACGATGTACTCCAGGTCGGCAATCTGAGCGATCAGTTCGGACGTTTTTATGTCCTGGGGGCGCGACGGCTGAAAGTATTGGCGCACGCGATGACGCAGGTTCTTGGCCTTCCCCACATAGATGACGTTTCCGGCCCCATCCCGGTAGAGATAACATCCGGGCGATGTCGGGAGATGTCGAATCTTTTCACTGAGCGTCATAGCCCGACCCTCTCCAGCACCTTCTCCGTCGCATAATAAAGGGCCACCCCACCGAAGACGACCAGAGACATGAACCCGCGCTCGGCTTTGTTGATCTCCGGGATGAGGTCGGACGTCGCCACGTAAAGCGTCACACCGGCTGAGAGGGGAAGCGCATAGACGACCGATTCTCTGGCGGCGGCCACAGCCGCCACACCGGCCAGCGTCGCCAGCGCCACGACAGTCGTCGCCGAACGGGCCACTTGCGGCGACCGACCCGACGCCAGAACAATTGAGGCCACGGTGAATCCCTCGGGGATTTTATGAAGCACAATAGCGATGAACACAATGAGTCCCAGCCGGGGATCAACCGTTGTGCTCGATGCAATGGCGACCCCATCAAAGAAGGTATGCATCGCCAGGCCTCCTACGGCCGCCACCATCGCCGGTGTTGCAAGCACGGCTTCTCCATGTGTTTCTTCTCCGAAATGGAAATGGGGAGCAACCGTGTGCTCGAAAAATTGAATGAGCAGGTAGCCGCCGAGGACAAGCAGTAAGGGAATTTCCATCTGCTCGTGCCATCGCGGCAAACGCAGACTGGCGGGAATAACCTTGAGGAAAACGGCTGCCAGCAAAAATCCCGCACCGAGAGCCAGCAGGTATGTCAACGGCGTCCGGCTCACCTTGTTTCCGGGTGAGGTGATCCACAACCCGCCCAGGATATTGGCCAGGGCCGCCAGCAGGCCATAAAGCACGGTTTCTCGCATCATTCTTCATCCACCGCCGAACGAAGGCCATCCGACCTTCATTCAGCCTGTTGGTTCCACCGGACAGAACAGAATTATAGCCTCTGCGTGGCTGATTCGCTCAGAGTTTTCGTCCCGGAATCTTCCACTCCCGCCGATCCCGATCCGCAGGAACGAAAGGACACCCCGGACGGCATGCGTTCGAGAGGTTTTTCGGAGCATTGAGAATCGGTTCCACCGCCACGGATGAAAAGCGCTCAATACGGTCATCGGTGGGAAGGCGATCTTCAGGGGAGTCGCTTACGGGGAATCCACGACAAAGGAGGAAAATCCGAGCAGTGCACGCTTCCGGCGTGCTACCCTTGTCGAAGGCAAAAATGGCAGGCTAGAAGCTGGGCTTCCGGGGTATTTTCAGAGGACGCCGGAAAATCGTGTGGATCCGGGCAGGCAGACTTCTGCCGGGGCCTAACGCGCCCTTTGATCTCTACTGATGAGGCCAGTGATCACTGCTGCCGGAGCTGTTGCAACAGCTTCTCGGCATCCGTGCGATACGGACAGACGCTTTGCAGAATAGCTTCGAGCTGAGCGCGGGCGCGGTCCACCTGGTGAGTTTTCAAATAAGCCAGGGCCAGATAGTAGCGAGCGCGGGAGCGGGTGTATCCGGCTTCCAGTTCGACAGCTTTCTCCAGCGGAGCTACGGCCTCGGCTGCACGTTCGGCCAGAAGTAACGCTACGCCCCGATAGAAATAGGCCGCGGCGTTGTCAGGCTGAAGCTGAACAACTCCCTCGAATTGTTGGGCTGCCGTCGCATAATCGCCGTTTTGATAATTGGCAATGGCTCGCTCAAAGAGGGCGGCCGCATCTCCGCTCCGGAATGGAGCCCGATCAGAGCGTGGTGGAACATAGTCGGCTTTCGGGACGGCAAGTGATTCCCAGGACAAAGGCGCATGGGCCATCTCCGGACTCGTGGATGGTGGCCTCCCGCTGTCGCGCAGGAAAAGGACTGTCACCACCAGACCGACAACCAAAAGGATCGAGGCTGCCGTCAAGAAAGCTCTCCGCCCCCAGATCGGCGGCTTCGTGCCCGCTCCAGCGGCCGCCGACCACCGTCGCCGCCGATCAAGCGCCATTTGCCGTTGTGTTCGCAGCACATCCATCACAGGCGCCATGGTATACAGCTCGTTGTGGCAGTGAAGGCACTCGACCAAATGATTCACAAACGCCTTGCGCTCGGTCTCTCCGAGCAGGCCCAACTCGTAAGCAGCAATCAACCGACCCAGACGGGGATTGGTGCATCTATTATTGTCCTTCATCGTCCACCTCGTAGAAGGGGGTTGCAGGTTGAACGATCCGAGGATCATCCATCGGAACAAGCACCAGATGAGCGTTTTGAACGGAGACGCCGAACTCATTGACCAAAATTGAACGCAATGCTCGCCGACAGCGAAAGATGCGGTAATGGATGCGTGTGGGAGGAATGTCGAACTCCTCGCACAGTTCCTCAATACTGGCTCCATCGGCCAGTCCGAGAAGCAGATCTCGACATTGAGGCCGTCGTTGCCCCAGGCGGTCAAGGGCATGAGCGAGGATCTTCACGGACTCCTGCAAATCCCACAGTTCGTAGGGATTGTAGATAGGATGGCGCCTTCTCTGCCCCTCCAGGTAACGGCTCTGCCGCTCCTGCTTCTGGTAGAAATTCCCGATCTTATTGCGGAGTACCTTGGTGGCGAACATGAGCAGGTGCTCGGCATCGCGCAGCTCGTTCAAATGTTCGTAAACGGTCATCAGCGTCTCCTGTACCACGTCTTCATAGTCCGTCCCTATTCTATATTTTGCCAAAGCCGAAATTCTTGCACGTAAGAACACAAAAATTTCATCCCAAGCGCTGGTCTGACCGGCGCGAGCCTGAGCGATTAATGCGCTAAGGGCCTCTTCTGTAAGAACTTTGCCTTTTTCTCCCACCGATTCCCCGCCTTTTCAGCCTTATTTTTTCCCGAAGATGCCGATCTCCGCGGATACGCATCCGAATCGGGCGTTAACTCCGGCGGTGCATCCGGGATTCCACCTCCCTCGTCAGAGCGCAGCTTCAAACCGGCAGTCGAGCTTCGGTGCGCTCAAGACACCGGTTTGCTTCTCTCCCGGTATTTGATCAGGCACGTTCATCTTGCAGCTTGCCACCGGTTTTCAAATTCCCCGGGAGCAAAGGCCTCCATGCTGCTTGTTTTGCCTCCCGGAGGAAGCACGCTATGTACGCCCCCAGGAGCCTTCACCCTTACGCCCGAAGGCTGCGGTGAACCGCGCAGGCGAGCGCTCTGAGAGAATAGGGCTTCTGGAGCACACCCACAGCTCCCTCTAATCTCTCGGCCACCTGCTTCGGATCGTATCCGGTCACAAGTAAGATTTTCGCCTGTGGATCCATTTTCCGCAACTCGGCGAGGGCGTGATGGCCGCTCACGTGCGGCATGACGACATCGAGCAGGACCAACCGGATGTCGCCGCGATGGGAGGCGTACAGCTCGAGGGCTTCCTGCCCGTTCCTCGCACAAAGGACACGGTAGCCCAACGTCTCCAACATGCGTTGTCCGACATCCATCACCATCGGTTCGTCCTCAACCAGAAGGATCATCTCGCCCTGACCGAAGGGGATATCGTCGCGGATCACCGATTCAGGTTCGACGGGGTGATCGGCTTGCGGCAGGTAGAGATGAAAACGGGTGCCCTGGCCCACTGTGCTCTCGACATCCACCCAGCCGCCGTGCGCTTTGATGATCCCGTAGACGACCGACAGCCCCAGTCCGGTCCCTTTGCCCACCTCTTTGGTGGTGAAGAAGGGCTCGAAGATGTGGGGGAGA
>DATLZR010000055.1 GCA_035573895.1 Blastocatellia bacterium
AGGAGCGGCTCCGCACCCGCCATACCGACCGACCATCTTCTCTGGAGCGACGGCTGAAGATCGCTCACCAGGAGATCAACGAGTACCGCCACTTCGATTATCTCATCGTCAACGACAAGCTCGATGAAGCGCGCCGCGCGCTCGAAAGTATCATCTGGGCCGAGCGTCATCGGCGTGCCCGGATGGAACATATCGCCCGGAGCATCCTTGCCACGTTCGAGCAAGATCGGTGAGGCGAAAGCTGACAGAGAGATTCGTCGTGACGTCCCTCCCGAAGAACGGGCGATGCGTGGGAGGGCCCGTGACATCGGCAACTCCTTACGGAAGGAGCATGGAGCAGACACCGTGAAAATCATTCTGGGAGTGACCGGTTGCATCGCCGCCTACAAGGCGGCAGAAGTGTTGCGCCAGCTTCAGCAACGCGGAGCCGAAGTTCGCGTGATCATGACGCGCCATGCTTGTGAATTCGTGCGACCGCTCACGTTTGAAGCGCTGTCCCGGTCGCCCGTGGTGACCGATATGTTTGCTCCCGGACTCAATCTGCCGGTCAAACATATCGAGCTGGCCCGCTGGGCCGATCTGCTGCTGGTGGCCCCGGCGACGGCCAACACGCTGGCCAAATTCGCGCACGGACTGGCCGACGATTTCCTCTCGACGGTTTATCTGGCCTTCCAGCACCCCGTCGTCGTCGCTCCGGCAATGGATCAAGAGATGTGGCTTCACCCGATAACGCAGGAGAACATCGAGCGGTTGCGTCATCGGGGCGTCGTGATCATCGAGCCGGAGTCGGGGTACCTCGCCTCGGGGATCGTAGGCGAAGGACGCCTGGCCGATCCGGTAGTCATCGCCGACCGGGTCATGGACGTGCTGTCCTCCCGACAACGGGAGAGAGATTTCGTCGGGCAACGGGTGCTGGTGACAGCCGGGCCCACCTGCGAAGATATTGATCCGGTGCGATTCATCTCCAACCGGTCGAGCGGGAAGATGGGATATGCGCTGGCCGAAGCCGCGCTCCGTCGAGGGGCTCAGGTGACGCTCATCACCGGACCCACATCGCTTGTTCCTCCTCCGGGCGCCGAGGTCGTCCGCGTGCGCCGCGCCCAAGAGATGTACGAGGCCGTCCTCCGCCACGTCGAAGCCGCCACCATCGTCATCAAAGCTGCGGCCGTCGCCGATTATCGTCCGGCGAGCACCCAACCGACCAAGCTCAAGAAAGGGACGGCGCGACTTCTCCTCGAACTCGAACCGACGACCGATATTCTCGCCGAACTGGGCAAGCGAAAGGGTTCTCGCATCCTCGTCGGATTTGCTGCCGAAACGGAAAACCTCATCGAGAATGGGAGGGAAAAGTTGCAGCGCAAAAACCTCGATCTCATCGTCGTCAATGACGTCTCCCGCGAAGATGCGGGATTCGGATCGGACTTCAATGCCGCCCTCTTGATTGATCGCTCCGGGAGCGTCGTTGAACTCCCGCTCATGTCCAAGCGCGAGATGGCCGAGCGCATTCTCGATCACGTGAAAAGATTGTGGACGTAGCGCGAACGTCTCCCGGCTGCGAAAAGCGCGGGTGACAGTTCTCGAGAACCATCGCTCATGGAGTGCTGTCCGGAAACGATGAAAAAGAAGCACAGGGTGACCGATGGGCCGATGAGCCGATCGGTGACTTCGTGCGTATTTTCGGAGGACTCATTCACGGGCACTCGCAGGCCACGAACGATGAAATCCTGGGAGCGAACGTCTCTTGCGGGCGTGAACGAACCAGCTAGAGGCCCGCGTTCCCAGGGGATTTTCGGAGGAAGATGATGGCGAGTCCCTCCGTGCGGCAGGAACTCTCGGACATCCTTGCCGGAGTGCTCGATCAGGTGAGGTATCTTGAAGCGCTCGGCGTGTCCGAGGTGGAGGATGCTCTTCTTCGCCCGACCGTCCGGCAAGGACGCAGCACGACCGAGGCGGATCGGCAGCTCCGGCTCCCGCAGGAGAGGATGAGCCCAGAGGCGACGGTGACCTCAGTGCCGCCTATCCGGGAATCGGTCGTGTCGCCACCGCCCCCCGAACCACCGCGGGTGCCGCCTGGAGACCGTCCCGGTGCAGAGGAAGGGAGTCGCACCATGCCGATGAGAAAAAGCCGATCCGATACCGGCGCGCAACAATCGCTCTTTGGGGAACTGCCGACGGTGGCGGAGGCTTTGCCGACAGACCACACGCTCGATGACATCCGCCGAGATGTCGGCGACTGCACGCGCTGCAAGCTGTGCGAGTCGCGCACTACCATTGTCTTTGGCGAAGGGAATCCCCGGGCCCGCCTCATGTTCGTCGGCGAAGGTCCCGGCGCCGATGAAGATGCTCAGGGACGACCCTTTGTCGGACGCGCCGGTCAGCTCCTCACCCGGATGATCGAGGCCATGGGCCTGCGCCGCGAAGATGTCTACATCACCAACGTCGTCATGTGTCGTCCACCGGGGAATCGCACGCCGGAACCCGACGAAATCGCCACCTGCGAGCCGTTCCTGTTCCGAAAAATCCGCGTCATCCGACCTGATGTGGTCGTCGCCCTCGGCGCCATCGCCGCCCAATCGCTTCTCCGCACCAAAGCGCCCATCAGTCAGGTGAGAGGACAATTCTTCGATGCTCACGGGACCAAAGTACTCCCCACCTTCCATCCGGCTTTTCTGCTGCGGTCACCGGAGAAGAAGAAGGAGGCGTGGGAAGACCTGAAGAAGGTCCGCGACTATCTCCAGGGGCTGCGCTCGAGCTGACGATTGAGCCGCGTTCCATCGGCGCACCGAAGAGAATTCGCAAGCGAGTTCGCCTCTGGGAGCGTACGCTTTTTGTGCACCTCTGCCCGCAAGATGAGAAGGCTCCCACAGGGCACGGCCAATTGAACGAAAGGACGATCAAAGCGAGAGTCTGATGCTCACTGTTCGATGCGGAAACAGGAGATGACGTGATCCGGCGGCTGCAGGGCCTTTGCTAAAGCATCGGTATGGTTCCCTCGTTGCCCCCTCCCGGAACGCGGGGACATCGTCGGTGATTTTACGCGGCATCGAAGCGGTGGCCGGTTCGTTGAATGAACACATCTTCGAGCGTCGGCCGGCGCAGGGTGATGGCAGCGATCAAGCCGGGGAAGGCGGCCCGCAGTTCGGCCAGGAATTCGGTGCTTCCCTCGTGACGAAGGCAGACGGAGGAATCAACGATCGTGCTCTCGATGCCAAAGCGCGTGCGAATCTGCTGCTGGAGGGTGTGCGGCTCGGTGGATTCGATCACAATGACATCACCACCGACCTGAGCCTTCAGCGCCGCCGGGCTATCCAGTGCGACCAACCGCCCCTGATCGAGAATGGCGAGGCGATCGCACAGCTCCGCCTCATCGAGAGAATGAGTGGTGAAAACAACGGTGAGTCCCTGCTGGGCTCTCAAGGAGCGAAGATAAGCCCACACATCGAGTCGAGCGCGCGGGTCGAGCCCCGTCGTCGGTTCGTCCAGAAGAAGAAGCCGCGGCCGATGAAGCAATGCCTTGGCGATTTCCACGCGACGCTTGAGTCCGCCCGACAGGGTTTCGACGAGATCATTCGCCCGATCGGCCAGATCGAAGCGCGGGAGGAGATCGGCGATGGTCTGATTCAATGCTCTCCCTCGCAGGCCGTACAGATGCCCGTGATGGCGCAGATTCTCGGCGACCGTGAGCTTGCCATCGAGACTCGGCGACTGGAAGACGACGCCGATCTGCCAGCGGACGGCGTGGGGACGCTGGCCGACATCCTCTCCCAGGATCTGCACCCGACCCCCGCTGGGAACGAGAGCCGTCGAAAGGATGCGGAAGAGCGTCGTCTTCCCTCCCCCGTTTGGCCCCAACAGCCCGAAGATCTCACCTTCACGGACGTCGAAGGTGACGTCGCACAGGGCCAGCCGGTCACCGTACTGATGCGTCACCCCTTCGATGGCGACTGGTAGTGTCATAGGGAAGGGCCTCCGCTCCTCCGTAAAACCCCCGATTACTGCAACCGCGTATCCACACTCCCTTTGCCATCGGTCATGATGGGGAAGACCTCTTCAAATCGGGTGCGGAAGGTGTTGATCTTGTTGATGTCAAGGTCAGTCGGAGGAAATCCCTCGGGCACCACGAGGATGAAGGCCAGTCGAAATCGCTTGGGAGCCACCCGGACGGCGGGATCGCGCGGGCCCTCGGCAGCGATGATGTCGCGCACGTGAATGTCACGTCGCGTGCCCACGAGAGTAAATCCCAGCTCCGGTTGATTGGCTTTCGTCCTCCCGTTGGTGTCAGAAGGATTGGTGATGAGGAAGAATTTCGCCTCCTCGATTTCCTCGGGTTCGCGCAACCCCATCAGGTACTGGTCAATGTGGCTGAATCTTTCGTTGGCACGGAGACAGATGAAGCGATTTCCCGCGAGTCCCCCCTGCCACTCACAGCCGTCTTCTTGAGACGCATCCGTGCTGAAGAAGAAACTCCAGGTCGCCCGTTCGGTCCCCGCCAGAAGGTCTTCGCTGGGAACGCCATTATCATCGAACCGGGCGTAGGCAATCCAAGCGTGAGCCACCATCTGCGCCAGAATGTCCATCGCCGATTTGCTCGGGTTCCGTCCGTTCGGTGGATTGGTGAATTTCAGGTCGGGATCGAGGGGATAGGAACGCAACAGATCCATATTGACGACAAGACGCAATCGCCCCGCACTGCCGAACGTCGCCGTGTCATCGAATTCGCTCAGGCCGATGCCTCGGATATCGTTCATCACGCGGGCGAAGACGGGGAACAAGAAGTTATTGGTGGGATCTATCCGCCCGCTGATCGTCAATCGCTCGAAGGTGCTGGCTCCGTAGACAATCAGCTCATCGAACACGTCAGGAAGGCCAAGGCGATAAAACCGTTGAGCGACTTCGCGGAAGAACAGGCCAGCGCGGAAGAGTTCCCCGATGGGGAGGTCACCCTGGCGCGCCGGCGGACGGAAGGGAGTCGGTTGCTGTGGATCACTCGAGACGTCGGACAGGTAGTGCACGCGCCAGAAGGTGGTTCGCCCTCCCGGCGAAATCCCCACCAATCCCTTCACCGATTCCACCCGGGAATAGCTGAGACGAATGCGCCCGGAGGCAAACAGCGTCGCCTGAAACGTGCTGCGGGGGACCTTTTGCGGGTCACCGATTTCCGGGACATTTTGCCAGGTGACGGTGAACCGATCCTCCGACGCCGTGAAGAAGACCAAACCAATGCGCGAGGGATCAAAATCGTTCCACAGGGGGCTGATGCGCGGCTGCTTGGTCACAAACTTAAACTCAGTCGGTGAGGGATCCGGATCGCCACTGTCAAACGTGAGGTTCCCGTTGGAGTTGATGAAAAGACTCTGACGCGGCGTGCCGAAGAACGGGAAGGTGAAAGGAAGAGGAAGTTCGACGGAGTCGTTATCGCTGAGGATGACGCGCTGTCCCTGCTCGGTGATGAATCCGGCGTCCAGGAGCACAGCATCGTAGCCGAGGAATCGTCCCTGACGATCCGTCACCGGTATGAATTCGACCGTCTTCGACTGGAGATTGAATTCGTTGAAGAGGTTTTTATCGGCCACCATGATGACGATGTCGCCGTAAAGTTGCGCCTCCGGTTGATATGTGGCCGCGGACGTCGCCAGCTCCAGCGCCTGAATGGATACTGGCGGCTCCTTCAGATAGTGATCCCAGGCCGGATCATCAACGATGCGAACGATGCCGCCATCATGCCCGAGCAGTAGAACGCGAGGCTGTGACGGACTGATCGTCAGAGAACGAAAAACGATCCCCTCCGTGAGTCCCATGACCTCGCGCCAGAAGCGCCCGCCATTGAATGTCTTGTAGAGGCGATTCTCCACCCTCGGACCTTCAACGGGCTCGCCGATGACCGTATAGAGGACATCGGGGTTTTCCGGGCTGATGGCCAGAAGCGGAGGATAGGTGGGATGATGAAGCCGACGCGGCAGTCCCGCGTTAATGGCCCGCCAGGTTTCTCCTCCATCGGTCGTCTTGTAGATTCCGTCCACTTCGGTGGCGGCATACACGACGCCAGCATCGCGAGGGTCAACCACCAGATTCACGACCGGGGTGACCTCAGCCGCGCCAATTGAAGGCGGCAATCCCCGATTGACCGCGCGCCACTCTCGGCCCCCGCTGTTGCTCCGCCACACACCGTGTCGCGCGGTTCCGAGATACACGATTCGGTCGTCACCGGGTGCCCGTTCGATGGCCAGGGGGATCAGCCCCTGGGGCAATGTCTGGACCGTCGTCCAGTGATGTCCTCCATCCTCGCTCACGAGCAGTCCCCGACGCGTTCCGGCGAAAAGTTTCCCGGCGATCTCTTCCGCGGCGAACGTTTCCTCGGCGAGAACCCGCTTCCAGCGCCTTCCCTGTTCGCCCAGAAGGAATAGCCCCGCCCGGCAGGCGACCAGGAGTGCTCCTTGTCGAGTCGTTCGGAGCTTGTGAATGCGGGAACCTGGCGAGAGAGTCGGTACCCGACTCCAGTTTCGACCATCATCGAAACTGACCGCGAGCGTCCGTCCCGTTGCGACGAGAATGCCGTCAGGTCGCCCTCCGCGCGCCGTGAGACCACATCCCAGGAGCGCCACAAGCAGCAGAGCTGCCGCGCGCGCGCGAAGCATCCGCGTGAAACGCGCCGAGGCGATGACGATGATTCTTCTCTCCTGCTGCCTGACGGGCGATCTCTCCCTGCCGGAACCCATCGGGAGAAATCTAATCAGGCTCACCGGTGGAGCGAGCCGGTCCAACAGTCTTCTCACGTTTTCAACGCCCTGATGGTTCATTCTCATCGGTCCTTCCTGCAACATTCCATTCTCGCCTACGGGTGGCAGCTTCTCACAACTCGAAAACTTCGTGGCGCGTGGTGAGGCGTGCCACCCGTCGTTCATTAACCTGATAACCAATGCCGGGAGTCATGGGTGCTTCGATGGTCCCATCGGGAGCCACCTCGACGGGAGGATCAATGATGTCCTGTTCCCAGTATCGCTTGCTGGCCGAGACATCGCCCGGCAAGCTAAACCCGTCCAGTGTCGAGAGCGCAATATTATGCGCTCGTCCGACGCCGGACTCCAGCATGCCTCCGCACCACAGGGGAATCTGCTCCTGGCGACAGAAGTCGTTGATGCGTTTTGCTTCGGCGTAGCCGCCGACGCGCCCGAGCTTGACGTTAATGATACGACAGGCTCCCAGAGCGACGGCACGCCGGGCATCGTCAGGGCTGCGAATGGATTCATCGAGACAAATCGGCGTGCGTAATTCCTTTTGCAAGGTGGCGTGATCAACCAGGTCATCGTGGGCGAGTGGCTGTTCAAGCATCATCAGATGAAAGTCATCGAACCGCCGGAGTAGCTCACGATCCGCCAGAGAGTAAGCGGAGTTGGCATCCGCCATCAACGGGATGGTGGGGAATTCTCGTCGCAGCGCGTGGAGAATATCGTAGTCCACTCCCGGTTTGATCTTCACCTTGATGCGCCGATAGCCGGCCGCCAGCTCTCGCCGAACTTTGTCCACCAGCTCCGACAGCGAAGGTTGAATCCCGATGGACACCCCACATTCGATTTTCCGTCGGGTGCCGCCCAGCACTTGCCACAGCGGTTTGCCCTCGCGTTTCGCCTGCAAGTCCCAGCAGGCCACCTCCAGCGCGGCTTTGGCCATCCGGTGGCCCCGCACAGCGCGAAAGAGAGGGAAGACCTCATCCGGCGATGAGATGCGCTGTCCGAGCAGCCGGGGAATGAGATAGGTGCGCAAGATGAGCCAGGCGCCATCCAGGAACTCGTGGTTGTAGAAGGGATGCTCGGGAGCGGTGCATTCTCCCCAGCCGTCGCAACCATCCTCATCGAAGACGCGAACCAACAGGATGCGTCGTTCCTGCGTTCGATCAAAGCTCGTCTCAAACGGAGCCAGCAAGGTCATGCGAATCTCTCGCAGTTCGACTCGACGAATTTTCATCAGCGCGTGCGTCCTCCTCTCACTGGTGAAGAAGAACCATTGACATCGGGAGTCATTCCCCTCAAAAACTCGATCTCGGTGGCGTTTGACTGAAGGTGCTGGGAATTTCCGGCCCGATGCCCTCGGGGGGGACCGGGGTCACGGGCATTTGCACCGGAGGACCGACGGCCCGCGCCGGGATCGGAGCGACCAGCGTCACCTCTCCCGACGGACCGAAGATGGATCGCGTCGGGATGCGCGGAGCCGGAGCAGGCGCTGTCGGTGTGATTCGTGCGATGACCTCAGCAAGCGTTGTGGACCGCGGCTCCGGCGAGAGGGGATGACCGGCGACGACCTGACACTCCTCGGCCGGAGGCAGGATAACGCCCGCCCGCCGCATCAGCCGCGCAAAATCGCTCCGACAGATCGGCGCCGTTGGAATCCACCCATATTCCGGTCGAGCATGGAACTTCTCCAGCTCAGCGATCGCTCGTTCCACCGTCCAGTTCCCGGCCGGAGACGCTCCCCCCGAGAGTTTGACCAGGAGCAAGGCGACCATTCCCTGCGTCAGCAGGCTCCGTCTCTGCTGAACCAGCGTCACCGCGCGGGTGTAATCAACCGGAAGCGCATCCCCTTCCCGGAACAGATCCGTTTGCATGGGAGGAAGGAGTCGCGCGCGCTCCAGAATCGTCCTCATGGTCTTCTCCGTCACGACGTCGCGCGGGCTCCATCCGGTGGCAGGAAGAATGCGCCGTCGCAGAAGCAGCGCGAGAGCGTCCTGCTCATCGCCTGTGGAGACACTTTGCGGCGACAGGGTCTGCGCAACAAGCCGAGCGAACTCTCCGAGGGTGATCGTGACTCCGTCGGTGAAGACGGCGCGAGCGCGAGCGACAGTCACCGGAGCCGCCGCATTGGTCACCCGTCGAGCCGCCGGGCTCGCGGCAAATCGCGTGCCCGCCACGATCTCCCTCAAAACGGCTTCCGTGAGAACACGCGACGGCTGCCATCCGTGTCGGGGGCTGTAGCCGAGTCGCGCGAGCGCGGCGACAGCAAGCTCTTCACTCCAGCCTCCCGGAGGAACATCCAGCACAAGCGCCCGAACAAAAAACAAAGCAAATTCGCCTTCGGTGATCGCCCGGCAGCAATCCTCGAACGCCGTCGGCTGACCGGCGCGATGGTCAGAAAGGGAAACAACGGGCGGGCCGGAGAGCTGGCGCTGGGATGGTTCCCCTTGCGCCCCCGTGAGACCCATCGTCAAACTCCCCAGCGCAAGGGCCAGCGCGATTCCCTTCCCCATTCTCGAACGGTTCATACCATTCCTCCATCAATACGTCGCAATGCGATGTGGGAGAGGTTTTCCCGTCCGGCATTGCGGGCGGACGGGAACATCCGCGCTCCTTCATGACTGCCGTTTGAAGGAGAACCATTTCCACCGGGAACTCGGTCCGGCAGAGACCTTCGCCTCTTCCTCTGATTCAATCGGCTGATAGCCGTAGTGGTAGTAATGGCGGTAGTAGTATCGCCTCTTCTTGAGATCAATGTCGTTGAGCACGACGCCCAGGATATGATCGTTGGCCTGCTTGAGCATTTTGACGGCCCGCCGCACGAGCTTGCGGTCGGTGCGATTGTGCCGAACGACGAAGACGACGGAGTCCACGACCGAGGCGATCACGGTGGGATCGCTCACCGACGCTACCGGCGGTGAATCAATGATCACCCAGTCGAACCGCCGTTTGGCCGCTTTGACGAAATCCAGCAAGACAGCACGATCCAGCAAAGCGAAAGGATTCTGCGGCGGCTTGCCGGCCGGGATGAGCCAGAGGTTCGGCGTATCGGTTTCGCAAATCACCTCGTCGAGTTCGGCATCGCCGGCCAGATACGCCGCCATCCCCGCTGTGGATGGAATCGGTTGCCGCAGTTTCTTACTCTCGACCTGGAGGGTCCATTTATCGAGCGCGCGAGCGACGGCTTTCATCAGCGTGCCGACCTCAAACGGCTTGGTGATGTAGTCGTAGGCTCCCTGGCGCACCGCTTCAATCGCCGTCTCCAGCGAGGCATGACCCGTGAGAATGATCACTTCGGTCTCCGGCCGCAGGGCTTTGATCTTGGCCATCACTTCGGTTCCGCTCATGCCGGGAAGATTCAAATCAACGATGGCCAGGGCAACCTCCTCTTCCTTGAGCAAATCAATGGCCTCCAGCCCATCGGAGGCCGTGAGAATGCGGCTGACCGGCATTTCCATTCGGGTTGACCCATTGGGTGACAACAGACGGCGAATCGTCTCCGCCACCAGCTCGCGGATCGGCGCTTCATCATCCACGATCAGGATAGCCCCCCGGCGGTCCGATAGCCGTCGGGGCATCGTCAATCGTTTGTGAAGCATCGGACGCCGCAGATCGAAATCCACGAGCAACGTCCGCCCTCCCAGCAAAGCTGCCGTTCGGGCCAGGTCAGCCGAAACCGTCGTCTTTCCTTCTTCCACCGTGGCGCTGGTCACCAGTATGGCCTGCGTTCCAGCTCCTCGCCGAGAGAATTTGATGTGCGTCCAGACGGCATGATAGGCCTCGCGCCGGGCAAATTCCGTTCCCTCGGACGCATGGGGGATTTCCCCGAGCGCCGGAAGTTCCAGCAACCGTTCGACCTCTTCCGCATCGCGGATGGTGTTGTCAATGAAGTCCTTACCGATGACAATCCCCAGGCCGAGAAAAAGTCCGGCAAAAAAGCCGAAGAGCAGAACCTTCGGACTCTGGCGATTGATCGGGACAGTGGGCGGAACGGCTCGATCCACCAGAGTGAGATTGTTGCGCAAAAGCTGGCCACTCAACTCCACCCGATTCAAGACCTGCTTCAACTCACCGGTGATTTCGCTGGTGATTCGCTGCTGGATGAGGTTGTCCAGGACGCGCGGATCGGTGCTGGCGCTCTGAATCTTTTGCTGTTCGGCATCGCGCGCTTGCCGGGCTTGCTCTTCTTTGATGCGGGCGGCTTCGACATCCCGTTTAAGCTGAGCCAGCGCCGCGGCGACGGCCGTCGGGATTTGTTGCTCCAGAGCAGCAATCTGAGCCCTCTTTTGCACCACCCGGGGATTGCGTTCGAGGTATCCTTTGCTCAGCAAGTCCTGGCATTCCTGTTCGAGTTTGGCTCTGGCCTGAAGCAGGGCGGAGAGTTCGGATCCTTCGGGCAGGAGTTGAGCAATCACCTGCGGTGAATCCTGGGATGCGACCGCCTGTTCATAACGGGCTTCCGCTTGCTGACGCTCCTGCTGAGCCTGAGCCAGAGCACGGGTGGCTTCCTGAAGAGCCCCGGTATCGAGCTGCGCTCCCGACTCCTGAAAGGGAACAATGCCTAACTGACGAAAAGCCTGTTGCAGCTCGACAATGGCTTGTTCTCGATTCTCTCGATTCTTCTCCAGGAGTTTTTCCAGCGCGGCGATCGTTTCATGGAAGCTTTTGCGGCGGGCTTCGAGATTATTTTCCACGTAAGCGGTCGCAATGGCATTGGCCCAATCGGCGGCTTCGATGGGCGATTCCCGCGTCACCTGAATTTGCAGCAGTCGCGTCTCCTGAAGCTGAGCGGTCGCCAGCGATGCCCGCAATTCCGCCACCAACTGGTCGCGCCGGTAATTCTTGTAGGACGGAAGGGCAATCAGTTGATCCGCCGCTCGCTCCAGCACCGTGTTGCTGCTGATGATCCGATGTTGCGAGTTGAAGTAGTACTCGTAGTCGTAGTAGCTGTTGAACTGCGGCTGCATGACCGCCGTGGTGGGATCAATTTGAGCGGCGGGCAGTTCAATGGCAACGGTCGCCTGAGCGCGATACAACGGCTTACGTAAGGCTCCCGAGATGAACGCGATGCCGGTGCACAGGACGATCGCTGCGACGATGGTCCATTTCCCCTGCCAGACCACGTCGAGGTAGTAGCGATAGTCGAAAGACACCAATGGACTGTCGTTCTCCATAAACCCAACGGCCATTTTAGCAGCCTTCCCAAGCCCGATCAACCAGATGACGCACGCCCTGCCCCCGCACAAAGTCCCCCCTTCCGAGGATAATGGTCCCGCAGCTTCTCGCGCCCGTTCTTTGCCCTAGACCTGGACGTTCGCGCGACTTTTCCATCATTTCCGACGGAGACTTTCCTGCGGATGAAAGGTCCCCACCGATCAATCATCCGCGGGCGATTCTCATCGTTTCCGGGCCGAAGCCCGTGGAGTACCCCTTCCACCCAACTGATGGAAGGCCAACAGGACCGATCATGTCAGGGGCCGGCTTTCTGATGACAGGCCCGGGAGATATTGACAACAGGCCTCCAATTCATCAATGATTCTCCGCCACTTTTCGTTTGCGTGGTACGGACTATGCCAATCACGGCGACATGTAGAAGGTGTGAGAGACGAGCAGTTGTGCTCTTGCT
>DATLZR010000056.1 GCA_035573895.1 Blastocatellia bacterium
ATCGGCCTTTATCTTCAAGAGACTGCAACCCTGCCTTTCCGCAACGATTCATTTCCATCGGTGAGAGTGCCTATGGAATCTCCCATCACTTTCAAAGCCGACTTTGGAGCGCATCGTCGCGCTGGCGTGCGAGGCGGAGGCGGCGATCTTCAGCTACGGATGGTGGTTCGATTCACACATTCTCCGGCAGGACCCGTATCCGTTGCTCACGCTCATGGCCGCCAACGCGCGACGCATGAGGTTTGGGACGTGCGTGACGAACCCGGCGGTACGCGATGTCACGGTCACGGCGAGTCTCTACGCGACGCTCCATCGCATTTGCGGGAGGGCGCATGGACCTGGGCATCGGGCGCAGCGACAGCTCCCGTCGGGTGATGGGAAAAAAGCCGACGACGCTCGACGACTGGAAGAAACGGTGCGACTGGTGCGGGAGCGGACCGCCGGCCGACCGGTCCTCTGCGACGGTCAGCCCATCCAGATGACCCGGGCGACCGCGCGCATGCCTCCGGTATGGGTCGCGGGTTATGGCGCAGATCCCTGCGCACGAGCGGACGGATCGCCGAGGACGTTATTTTGCCATTCGCCGATCCTGATTTGATCCAGTGGGTGTCTCGGATTCGTGCGGGGGCTACGTTCGTCATCGCCCCGGCTACGACTATCGCCACCGTGCCGAAGTGGGCAGCTCCCAGGCCGCTTTCGTCCCCGATGAGATCGTTGATCGCTATTGCATCGTCGGCCCGATCGAGGAGCATCTCCGCCGACTGCGCCAGCTCCAGGCTCTGGGCGTGACCCGGTTCGACATCTACCTCACGGGTGGCGACGAGGAGCAGACCGGTCAAAATCTACGGACGCGAGATCATTCCCGCTTTTGCGACAGAGGTCACCACGTCATCGTGAGTGGGCAGAGGCTTTGCAGCCGGCCAAGAGCCGCAGACTCCACGATCTGCGCTACCCGTCATAAAGCGCGGGAGAAGTCGCCCGCTTCGTTGAACTGCGAGGGGATGACCATCTGACCCTTGCGGTCAACATATCCCCATTTACCGTTGAGTTTCACCCGCGCCAACCCTTGAGCGAAGGCGCCCGCTTCTTCGAACTGGGGATTGATGACGATGCGTCCGGTGCGATCAACGTATCCCCACTTCCCTCCCATCTTGACGGGAGCTAATCCTTCGGCGAAATCACCGGCTTCCTCAAACTGGGGATTGATGACGATGCGTCCGGTACGATCAATGTAGGCCCATTTCCCGCTGATCTTGACGCGCGCGAGTCCCGTCACGAGACGCGCCCGTTGCGCATCGGCCACGCTCAGGTCGTTTCGGGCTGAGAGGATCAATGCGGCACAAAGAACAAGCAGCAGCCCACCACCCAGGCGGAGAGCAAACCCTTTCATACGCCACCTCCCTGACTGAATCCCGCTTCGATCATCCAGCATGCCACGTAATTCTAGTGGACAGAGACAAAACCGATCAACGCACGCTCAGGAAGAGGGAATGTCCCTCCTTTCGCCGATGTCCGCTGAATTGGTTCGATGCTGCCGTCGTGAAGAAGGACTGTTATCATCGCCCTTGACTGGACGATGAGGATCACATCGCGCAGAATTGTTCACCTGCACCGGCAAAGACGGAGCAACACCGATCCGGTTTTGAGACCAAATATTGGAGGAGAGGGGAATATGGCATCGAGATCTCTTTGCTACCTGATTGTCGGCGTCATTGTGCTGGCGAGCGCTGGCGCGCGATCCCTTCGGGCTGAAACTCACCGATTCAAACCGCGCGTGGGGTATCCGACGTTCGCCAAGCGGGAGCCAGTCCTGCGAATCAAACCGGGAGACATCGTGGAAACGGAGACGTTGTGGGGAGAGTGGTACGAGCGTCCTGGGGGAAAATGGCCGGGCGAAGTCGGCCCGTTCTACATCGAGGGAGCCACGCCCAACGATACCTTGGTGGTGAAGATTTTGCGTTTGCGGCCCAACCGCGATGTCGCCGTCTCCACGCACAATCCAACCTTTGGCGTGCTGGCGGCCGATCGCTGGACGCCGATGCTCACCGATCCGATACCCGCCCGGCGCTTCGTCTGGAGGATTGATCGGCAGCGAATGACCGGCACGCTGGAGTTGCCGGAGAGCCGGATGAAAAAGATCGAAGTCGCCCTCTCGCCCATGCTCGGTCGGGTGGCCACGGCTCCGCCGGGCGAGGAATCCTTCGACGGGCTGTGGCCGGGCGCCTTCGGCGGGAACATGGACGCTGCCGATGTCCGCGAAGGAACGACCGTTTATCTCCCCATCTTTCACGAGGGGGCGCTCTTTTACTTCGGCGACGGCCATGCCCTTCAGGGAGACGGCGAAATCTGCGGATCGGGTCTGGAGACAACGATGGACGTGACCTTTCAATTCGACCTCATCAAGGGCAAGACCATCGCCTGGCCGCGATTGGAAGATGCCGATTTCATCATGGTGGCCGGCAGCGCCCGCCCGCTCATTGATGCCTTTCGCATCGCTCAGGTCGAACTGATCAAGTGGCTCACCGAGGACTACGGCTTCAACAAATGGGAAGCGCTCCAGGTCGTCTCGCAAGTCGGCGTGACGCGCGTGGCCAATGCCGTGGACCCGCTCTACACGGTGGTGGCCAAATTCCCCAAAAAATATCTGCCCCGGTAAGAGGCTGAGCGGATTGGTCCGCTTTCAGCCCTGGAATTTCCGGGGCAGGAGTAACCGTATGGCTTCCGGGCGCTACCGGTCAATATGCCAATCTACCAGAGAGAAGATCCGTCGGGATCGCCCCTGCGCCGCGACTAAAACAGCTACTCCTATCCGTCGCCGGAGATCAATGACTCCTCGCAGCAAGGGCAGGGAGCCCCCCGGACTCTCGTAAGACAGAAGCGTTCCTCTTTGTCGGATCCTCACCGGACCGGTGAACGTCCCGCTCTGGGGCGTCTGAAAGGTGTAGAACGACCGACAGAGATTGAGCGTCAATCCGTTACCATTTCTTTCATCGCGGAGACGCTGAACGTCATCAACCCTCACGGTCAGCACATCTGTGGCCGAAGCTCCACAAGAATCCGTCACCTTCCATTCAAATTCGAGTCTCTGGTCGCAGCCGTCAACCGGAGGAGCCATAAATTCAAGGACAGGCGTGTCGGCTCCCGAGAGCGTCACCGGGGGCCCACCCGTTTGCCTCCACTGGAACGTGAGTGTTTGTCCCGGATCAGGATCGGTTCCCGAACCCATCAGCGTCACCGCCGAACCTTCTTCGGCGGTTTGATCCTGTCCGGCAGCGGCACTCGGCGGATGATTCACAACTGTCACCGTGCCCGTACACTGGTCTGAGGCTCCGTGATTGTCGGCTACCGTGAGCGTGACCATTGTCGTGCCGAGCGGATAGGGTCCCGGCGGCGATTGCTGGAGCGTGATCGGATCGCCATCAGGATCGAACGAGCCATTGTCAATTGAGGCTGATGCCAGGCATCCCGCACCCGCCGATACCGTTACATCCCGGCACTGCGCTATGGGTGAACGATTAGAAGGACTCGAAGCCAGCGTCCAACGGGAGAGTTCCGTGACGCCGCTGGTCTCGACCCAGTTATCTGTTGAGTCGGAGGCCGTCACCGGTTGCTCGATCCACGCTGAGCCGTTGAATCGCCAGAGGACCAGCGCCGACTCGACGTTGCTGCCGAGTTCCTCATCCCGATAGTGTAATCGCAGCGTGGCGGAAAAGCTGCCGCCTCCTGTAGCCGCGATCGTGTAGGTTCGGGCGACGGCGGTCGAGAAATCCGGCGGCGAGGACTTCACCAGCGTGACGCTGACGGCCGACGGGACCGTGCTCCCCGGAGCAAAGCGAAGAGTCGTGAACGGATTGCCGAAGCTGAGAGCATCCCCGCCGGCCACAAATCCCGTGCGTATCACCGTCCCGATGACCTCGCCCGTACCAGCGGAGCTGCCACTGCCCGGCATGATCAAACTGAATGATCCCGTCGTGAGATCAGCAGCGAGCAGGAGCGTGCCATAGACGGTCGTATCGCCCTCAAGAGTCGCAGCGCCGGAAATCGTCACTCCGTGGTAGCATCCGGCAGGCACGCTGCCGCCGGAGAACGAAGGGTTGGTCAGAGAGGAATCGCTGCTCACGCCGCTATTCTTTGAACCGGGCGAACCGTAGGAATTCGCGTCAACGGAGAACCGGGAGCCGGTATCATTGTCTTGAAAACCGTCTAGCGTGGTGGCCGAAGGGACAAACCGAACAGCCGCGTTACTCGGCATTGCGCTGCCCGCGTTAATGTTATCGCCCGTCGTCGTCGAATTATTGTCGCCCCAGGTTGCACCCGCGATGAGCGATGTATTATTTCCTGCGAGCACCTGGTCAATGAGCGGGCCCGTGGCGCGATTGCCGGCATATACCTGGAGATTTTCGTTCGTAGAAATATCGAGTGTACCCGCCGTCGCCATCCCATTGGTCACCCCGGCGATGAGGACGAGCCTGTTGTTTCCGTCATCGAGGGTGGTATCTTCGGTGAGCGTGTTTGTGTTCGCGGAAGGCGTCGTCAACACAATCACCACGTAGGTCCCCTGCGGGACGCAACCGAGGAAAGACGCCGATGAGGGAAGTGTCACGTCTCCTTCCGCCCCGCTTGGGGAGCCCGCGCGGGTTCCTACATCCGAGAGCGTCCAGCCTCGAAGATCCGCTCCGCCGGGACGGACGACCAAGAGTTCCACATACTCCTTGCCGCTTGTCGGATTTACTACGAACTCGTTGATGATGACATCGTCTTCATTCGGCATCACAGCCGGAGGATCAAAGTCCGTGGTGGCGATGGAGGGGATTTTGACGTTCAGGAGAAGAAAGAGCAACACGGCGGATATTCTTTTAGGTCCCATCGCGCCCTGCTCCTTTCACCCAAGGGTTTCCCTACCCAGGCAGCAAAGATTGTGCAACCTGCCGGAACCAACCGTCAAGTGGATTTTCGGCAAGGACAGCAAACGATCCCCCCGGCGAGCCCCAACAGGACGACATGCAATAGCCCCCCGGCACCGGCGAGAGAGATTCAGATCAAATCCCAACCGGGCGAAATAGGGTTTGTGGGGAATTCAGGGCGGCAGTGACCAGCGACGATCATTTCACTCCGGAGGGACTGAATTTATGCAGATACCGATGGTCCGCATCCGGAGCGAGATATTCAGGGCTTCTTCCTCGACACGCTCTACCTGATGCCGTACCGTTTCATCTCCTTGATCCCCCCTGGCGACTCACGCCGAGCATCCGCGCCGCCCGCTGTTGATTGTGCCGACAGGCCTGGAGAGCCTTGAGGATCATCCGCTTCTTGATCCCGGCAACGGCTTCTTTCAACGAGCTGGCGGGCTTCAGGTGAGGCGGGAAATCTCATTGAAATAGTGAACGAACATCTTGATTCCCCCGGAGGCCTGCATCCAGTCGAAGTTTTCGTTCGGAGCATGGTAGCCGTGTTCGGGGAGACTCAGCCCGAGAAAGATGATGGGGACCTTGAGATACTCTTGCATGGTGACAACGGCTCCGATGGACCCTCCCTCACGGGTGAAGGCGGGGTCTTTGCCGAAAGCGGCTCTCATGGCGCGACGGGCAGCATCGGCATAGGGTCCGGTGAACTCGCCGAGGTAGGGACGGAGTGTTCCCTCGCGTTTGATCACCACATCGGGATTGATCTTTTTGATGAAGCGGCTGACGAGCCGGAAAATTTTGTCCGCATCCATATCGGGGACCAGGCGCATGCTGATCTTGGCCTCGGCGCGGGGAGGGATGATCGTCTTGATGCCGGGCCCGCTGTAGCCACCGACAATTCCGTGAACTTCAAAGGTCGGTTGGGCCATGATGCCGGTGACGACCTTGACCGGATCGGTGGTGCGCAGCGAGGTGAACTCGTGAACTTTCATGAAGCGCCGCACGTTGAATCCCGAGGCCAGGTAGTTTTCGATCTCTTTCTTGGTCGGTCGGCGCACATCGTCGTAAAAGCCGGGAATCTTCACGCGACCGGTTCGAGCATCGAAGCATTCGGCGATGACCTGGCATAACTCGCCGACAGGATTGCGTGCGGGTCCGCCGGTCACCCCCGAGTGCGCATCTTTCTTTCCCGTCTCCAGCGTGAGCGTCAGTCCCAGTAATCCCCGCAGTCCATAAGGGACGGCCGGCTTGTGACGGGCGATCCAGATCGTATCCGAGACGACGACCGAATTCACCTTCAGCTCGCGCCGCTTCGTCCGGATGAAATCCTCGAAGTGAGGGCTGCCGATTTCCTCCTCCAGTTCCCAGATGAAAAGGATGTTGAGCGGTATGCCACTTTTGACGGCGTAAAAGGCCGCCAGCATCGCCGTGAGGGCAGGACCTTTGTCATCGGTTGTCCCCCGACCGAGATAGCGCCCATCTTCACGGGTGAAGACAAACGGCGGCGTCTTCCACTCCGTCGGGTCCGCCGGTTGCACATCGAGATGATTGTAGATGACCACCGTCGGATTCTTCGAGCCCGTCATGAGCTTTCCAAACACCACGGGATTGCCCGGTGTTTTCACAATTTCGACAGTCGCTCCAATGTCTCGCAGATACTGAGCCGCGAGATCAGCGCCCCGGTGAATATCACCCTTGTGAGCGGGATCCATGCTGACGGTAGGAATCTCTACGAGCGCAGCGAGTCGCTCCTCAAATTCCTGTCGGACGCTCCTGATGTAGCTATCAAGATCCGCAATCGTTCTCCTCATCTCTGCCTCCTCCTGATCAAATTTGACTCGGTCGCACTGGCAACCCGGCTCGTGCAGCCCCGACATTCCCTCGCTCCCTGTGTCGGCGGCATGAGTCATCTTATCTGATCCGGCACAAAGCGTCCAGATGCCGCCGGCCTAGAGGCGCCCCTCGCACGGATCAGGTTCGATGCCGAACGTTGCCTCTGCTGTCCATTCCACAACTAACGGGCTTATCCGGAGAAGGGGTTACGGGAAAAATCACGTCATCGAGGAGACGATCGGGTGAAAGTGGAGAGGTGCTTGTCATGCCACTGCTTGAAGATGCGCTCGTCCTCACCGGTTATGACAACTCGCCGGAGGAATTCGTGGTCGGTGGTAATTGAGGAGAGCAGTGTCAGTATCGGCACGAGATCCAATCGCGGGTTCAGTCGTCGGGCAGCGGCGAATTCTCGACTCGCCGTCTCCGCATCCTCCAGGAAGACGGCGTAGCGAGCCCGGTCATAGTGAATATCGGCATTGGAGGGATCGAGAGCCAGCGCCCGGTCAAAGGCCAGGAGAGCCTGCGGGTGCTCGCCGAGTTCGGCCAGGGCCTTGGCATAGAGCGCCCAGTAGCGCCCGCGCGCCGGACGCCGACGAACCGATTCCCGCGCCAACTCTGCAGCCCGCTCGAAAAAGGCATACTGCTGCCAGCGAGCCCAGCCCGGATACTGCCCAAAGTCAAACAGTTGTCGAGCGCGCCAGTGCAGCATCTCCCCCTCGTAGCCAGGAATGAGGGGATCACGTACCTCGAGCGCCTGCTCCGGCGGCGTCGTCGGGTAGGACCGGATCCATGCTTGAAAGGCGAGCGCATTCCGGGCGGCGTGAACCGCAAAGGCAGCATACGCGATCGCCCCGAGGACGAGAACGCCCGTGAGCGTTCCAAAGAGAATCGGGGACCGAGCCCACGTCAGACTTCGGACGTTGCCGATCACCGCCGCTTCGCCACTGGATCGCGTGTGCAAGGCGGCCTGCGCCAGCACGAGCGCCGCCAGCACCGCAAAGGCAAACGCATTGGCCGGAATGTGAAAGTTGAAGTCGTACAGCCCGTGAAGGCAAAAGGCCACCAGACCAAAGAGTCCTCCCGTCACCCGCGCCCGCGCCTGTTCATTGCGTCGCAGAGCCAGGAGTCGAACAACTCGCCGGAAGTAGATTCCTCCCGAAGCCAGAACGAGGCCAAATCCGATGACGCCGGTTTCCGCCAGCGTCTGGAGATAGTCGTTCTCCGGGTGAACGATGAAGTAGCCGGAGAAGGAGGATTTGTAGGGCGGGAAGGCTTCGGCAAAGTTTCCCACGCCACAGCCGATCAGAAGGTAATCCCTCACCAGCCGCAACGTATCGCGCCAGGTGACCAGCCGATAAATGGCCGAGGGATCATCGGGAGTGACCATGTATGATCCGAGCACTGCTCCTGAACCCAGGGCCAGCGCTCCCCCCACACACAGCAGAAGAACGATCCCCACCAGGACCATCGTGCGCCAGGAGCCCGATTGCCGGATGAGGAAGGGAAGAATCACCATCGCCCCCACGATGCTGATCAGTCCGCCACGGGAGCGCGAGAGGAGGAGGCCGAGAATCATCACCCCGCACATCCCGGCGAAAAGTATGGTGCTCGCGCCGGAAAAATCGCGCAGCCGAACGCGCCCGCTGAGCACCGGCAGCAGGTCAGCCAGGACGAGCCCGAGCGCTGCTCCGAGCGTCAATTCCATCAGTCCGGCGAAGTGGTTGTGATTGATGTAGGGGCCGAAAGGAAAGGCCGATTCCGTCGAAATGCGCCAGAAAATCTTCCCGTTCCAGAAGGCCAGTTGAACGAGAGCAAATCCCGCCACAGCCGTTCCGATCACAGCGAAATAGAGGAAAAATCGTTTCACCCGCCGCTCATTCGTGAACCAGTTGAGCGCCAGGAAAAAGGTCGCGGTATAGCTGATGAGTTTGAGCAGGTCGTCGTACAGAAGGTCCCGATTGAGCGCCAGGGGAGCGGATGTGAGGGATGCTCCGAGGAGACGGAGCTGCTCCTGGATGTCCGCTGTGGGACGAGCCAGAGCAGCCAGCGCTTGGAGCGGAAGCGGGATCAGTTGCAGCAGGGGAATGATCACGCCGACCCCAAGAAGCACGTTGAGCGGCGAGCGGAGATAGCGAAGCGAGCCGTCGAGGATCGTCCGCAGGGCATAGAGAAGAATGAGCAGGGCAACTCCCACTTCCATCGCGCCGTACCCCCAGGCTTCGACTGCGCCGAGGGCCAGAGGAAGCCCCAGAAGAAGAAGGACGAAGATGCTCTCCAGGGTGACGGTGAGAATTCGCTCGATCATTTGTCACCGACCTCCGGGAGGCGAAAAGGGGAGGGTTCCTCTCGCCTTGGTCTCGTGACCGGGTTTTTGCGACGGGCACATCTCTCGCTCAGTCACGCACGTTCTTCGGCGCGGTGCCGTGATCGCCGTCGGCGCGATGGATGACCTGAGCACCCCCCGGCGAAAGACTCATCTCCTTCGCTGACGGGGCCGCACATGACCAAGCCCCAGTTCCCGGAAGCGCCGTTTCATGGCGAGGAAGTCGTCGGTGTTTTGAATCAATTCCTCGCTCAGTTCGAGATGATCGGTGATCTCGGCCTGCGTGTTGCGGATGCGCTCGGACGCCGGGGGATGCGTGCGAAACACGAAGCCGAGCAGATCGGGATTCTGGCGCGAGATGCGCTCGAGTTTCTGGAACATCGAGATCATTCCGCGAGGATCATACTGAGCACGATACATCTCATGAAGTCCGAGGAAATCCGCCTCGCGTTCGGCATCCCGCGAGTGCTTGGTGAGAATCCCGGCGGCGAGCAACTGCGAGGCCAGTTGGCCATAGCGGGCTCTCCCCTGGCCGAGCGCCGCATCGAGGCCCAGATTGAGAAGCCCGATGAAGAATTGCCATTGCTGTGCCCTCTTCAGGTTCTTCAGGCCGTGACGGGCAACGACATGAGCGATCTCATGACCGAGCACCGAGGCCAGCTCGCTCTCGCTCTCGACCGTTTGCAACAGTCCCGTGTGAATGTAAATGTAGCCGCCGGGCAAGGCGAAGGCATTGACCGTCGGATCCTCGATGACAAAGAAGCGGTAGGTCAGATCGGGCCGTTTGGACACGCGGGCCAGCCGCTGCCCCAGTTCCTGAATGTAGCGGGTGATGGCGGGATCGGTGACGAACGTTTCCTGCTGCTGAAGCTGCCGGTGCAGTTCAGCGCCCAACCGAATTTCATCCTCTTCGGGATAAAGCCCCTGATTGCTGTAACTGGCCGTGCGAAACTTGTCATAAGGGTTTTTGTTTTCCGCAGCGAAAGCTGTGCCCGCCGGCCATGAACTCTCGCGTCCGAACGCCTCCCCCCATCGCTCCGGGACGTCCGCATCACAGATTCCACCGATTTTCAGCGGGACGAACGAGTCAGTAAGAATGCGGGCAATCTGTGGCTCTTTTTCGGAGGAAGGGGATAATCGGGAAGGGAGAGTGTGGTGCTGGCCCCGATCTGAGGCAAATTCCTTGCGGAAATTATTCCCGAGGGGTGAAAACAACGGGATCAAAAGAAGAATCAGGATCGCCACGAAGACTCGCGTGAGATCGTCTATTCTGTGAGCCATCATCGTTCCTCCGCTCCATAGTTTATCACCCGTAGCGCGGGCTTTCGAGCCTGCGTCTTTCTCGCAGACTGGAAAGTCCGGGCTACCTTTCGCAACCGGGAAAGGCTGCGCTACTTCTGCGCTGCGTGAGCGGTTGACACGTTTTTCCCGTCGGTGATATTTTTGGGTTTGATCCTGATATTGCAGTTGATCTTTGATAACGGCTGCGGGTGCTCGGATGATCTCGGGCATACAGATCATCCGGGAGAATAGGGAAGCCGGTGCAAATCCGGCACGGTCCCGCCACTGTGAGGTTCCGCATGGTCGGCACAGATGCCACTGGGTGCGACCTGAGCACCTGGGAAGGCGCTGACCTGCTCGCCTCCGACAGGCCAGAGGAAAAGGGCACGAGCCATCGGACAGCACGCGACCGGCAGGTGAGAGGAGTGCAATCCCCTGTGGTGCCCCTTCTCGGCCACGGCGAGTCAGGAGCCGAGTCAGGAGACCTGCCCGCAGGCTCGTCAGGACATGTGAGCGCGAGGAGACGCTACCATGCCGAATTGTTCGTCCCTTCCTCTGATCGGTCACCACCGATGGTGCCCGCAAACGCCCGAAGATATTCTCTTCCCTGCGTTCCTCCATCAGAGCACACAACAGTGGCAACAAACGAGATGTGACGGTGGAGAGGCCATCTCGCCACACGCTTTCCCCGGGGCGAAGGGGCGCTGTCCCGAACGCTACTCACGCATACGGAGTCAATTCCGTCGCTGGCTCGAGCGGGTGAGTGAACGATATCGGCCTCACGCGCTCGATCCCGGACGGTGCCGGAGCCTGCGTCGTTTCGCTCCATCGCCTGATCTTAACGGGCAACTCCGAAGGAGCCGGTCCATCACTTCTCTCTGGCCTCCGCGCCGGGTTTATGCATCGGCCCGACGCGCGCGACGAGTCCGTTTCTCTCCGCTCGCTGTGGGCGTTGTGGTGATTTTCCTCTCGGTGATGGCCTGTCACCGACCTGCGTCGCTGACGTCGCCGGAGACCACGCGCGTGGTGATAGATGAGCTGGGCCGCCGGGTGGAAGTGAGCGTCCCTCCGCGACGAATCATCTCGCTGGCTCCGAGCGTGACCGAAATGCTTTTTGCTCTTGGGCTGGGGGATCGGGTGGTTGGCGTGACGACCCTGTGCGATTATCCGCCGGAGGCCAGGGCAAAGGAGAAAGTCGGTGATGTTATGGCTCCCAGCCTCGAACGCATCGTGGCGCTCGCGCCCGATCTGGTCATTATTTCTACGGCGACGCAGCTTGAGATGTTCGCCAGGCGGCTCGTCGAAGTCGGCATTCCCCTTTACGTGGTGAAGGCCAACCGGGTGGAAGATGTGCTGGAGACGCTGCGGCATCTCGGCGATGTGACCGGCGAGCGGGAACGTGCGGAGGCCCTCGTTCGTTCCTTGCAAACCCGCATCGAGCGGGTGGTGGAGCGAACCCGGCATTTGCCTCGACCGCGCGTGCTCCTGGTCATTCAGCGCGATCCCCTCATCGTGGCCGGACGGGGTGCATTCCTCACGGATCTGGTGGAGAAAGCCGGCGGTCACTCCATCACGGCCGATGCCGAGAGGGAGTGGACGCCCTACAGCATTGAGTCGGTGCTGGCCCGTGCCCCCGAGGTTCTCGTTCTTCCCTCGCGCGAGGGAGGGAGCCGACGGCTTGCCGATCTCCAATGGCCCGCTCTCGCATCAACGCCGGCTCTGCGGAACAAGCGGATCTATGCCATCAACACCGATCTCCTCATGCGGCCGGGCCCTCGTCTGGTTGACGGATTGGAAGAGCTGGCGCGCATGCTCCATCCGGAGGCCTTTCAATGACGCCCATACCTTCTGCTTTCAAAGCGACGGAAACGGCTCGCGCTGCTGCTCAACCGTCGAGCGCGGAGGGCGACTTCTCTCGCCCGGCGAACGAGGATCTCTCTTCTTTTACCGGCCGACGCGCGGCGAACAGGGCACGGCCTCCGCGCTCATTGGTGACGCGGCGGCGCGTTCTGGTCGTCTCGTCCCTTCTGGCCGCCCTGCTGATTTGCGTCGTCCTCGTCGCCCTGGTACTGGGCAGCGAACCGATTGAACCGGGAGTGATCCTCCATCGCTTCGTCGCGCGGATACTCGGTCAGGCCGAAGGACGCGATTCCGTAGTTGACGTGATACTGTTTCGCATTCGACTTCCTCGCGTTGCGCTCGGTATACTGGCGGGAGCGTCGCTTTCGGTCGCCGGAGCCGTGCTTCAGGCGCTGTTGCGGAATCCCCTGGCCGAACCCTATGTCCTGGGAATCTCCAGCGGGGCCGCCCTGGGAGCAATCCTGTCTCTGGTCTGGTTGGAAGTATTTCCCTGGGCGCGACCGCTCTCGGCCTTTGCCGGTGCCATGGCGACGACGCTCCTCGTCTATGGGTTGAGTCGAGGGAAAACGGGCATGACGACCGAACGATTGGTCCTGGCCGGTGTGATCGTGGCGACTTTCCTCTGGTCGGTGATCGCCCTGATTCTGGCGACCTGGCCGGACCCCCGTCTGCGGGGGCTCACGTTCTGGCTGATGGGGTCGGTGAGCGGCGGCGGAGAGGGACTCCTGGGGCTCATCGCGCCCGCTCTCGTCCTCACGCTCATCGGGGCCTACGCCTGCGCTCGATGGCTGAATCTGCTTCTGGTGGGCGAAGAGGACGCGCGACTTCTCGGAGTGAACGTCGAGCGCGTCAAGACGATCGCGTATGTGCTGGCGTCGCTGATGGCGGGAGTCACGGTTTCGGTCACGGGCGCCATCGGATTCGTGGGATTAATCGTTCCTCATCTTGTGCGTCTGCGATGGGGAAGCGATAACCGTCTGGTCATCCCCGCCGCCGCTCTGATGGGTGCGATCGTCATCGTCGCCGCCGATACGCTGGCCCGCACGGTCATTGCTCCCCGCGAGTTGCCGGTGGGGGCTGTTACGGCGCTGATCGGCGCGCCGCTGTTTGTTTATCTTCTGCGTAAGGCGTGAATCCGCGGGTCGGAGACGGTCTGAGGTGTAATGATCGGTCGTCTTTGCCAGGCGGACGGTACTTTTGAAACAGCCGAGTTATGATTGACGTGCGTCATCTCTGGTTTGGCTACAATCGCCCCTTGCTCGAGGACATTTCGTTTCACGCCCGCACGGGTGAGATGACCTCTCTCATCGGTCCAAATGGAGCTGGCAAAACGACGCTTTTGCGTCTCATTCGCGGGCTGTTGCGACCGCACGCGGGCGAGATCCTCCTCGACGGTCAGCCGCTTGACCGGTATTCGCCGCGTGAGCTGGCCCAACGGATCGGCTATGTGCGGCAAGAACAAGCGATCAGTTTCCCCCTGACCGTCTTTGAGTATGTCGTGCAGGGCCGATTCCCCCACTCCAACGGGTTTGGATTTGAACGCGAGGACGATATTGCTCTGGCCGAGGAGGTGCTTCGCCTGACCGGGACGCTCAAGCTCGCCGATCGCCGCGTCAACAGCCTGTCGGGAGGAGAGCGTCAGCGAGTTGTGCTGGCCCGCGCCCTGGTGGGACAGCCGCGCGTGCTCCTGCTGGATGAGCCAACGGCCAATCTGGATGTTCGTTATCAGGTGGAGATGCTCTCGCTGCTGAGGACGTTCACGGAGAAGCAACATCTTTCGACGATCTTCGTCGCTCACGAGCTGAATTTGGCATCGGAATTTGCCGATCGCGTTCTCCTGCTGGCCGATGGGCGACTCCTCGCTTCAGGGGCGCCAGCAGACGTTCTCACCGAAGAAAATCTCACGCGGGCCTTCGTGGCTCCCTTCTGTGTAGATCAAAATCCCCTGAGCGGACAACCGCGCATCACGATTTTTCGCCGATGAGCCGGGCCTTGTGGACAGCCCTGCCGGAATCGGCTATCTTCAACGGCGTGAGAAAGATCATCCCCAGATGGATCGGAGGTCTCTATGGCAATCGCAGACGCTTTGCTCCCGGAATTCGACTATGAAATGGACAGAACACGTCGGACGCTGGAACGAGTTCCCGAAGACAAGCTCGACTGGCGACCCCATCCGAAGTCCATGACGATGGGAGCGCTGGCAACACACCTGGCGCAGATTCCCGGCTGGATGGTAGAAACCCTCACAAAGGAATCGCTTGATGTGGCTCCCGAAGGGAGTCCTCCGTCGCAGTTCGTACCACTTGGGTCCCGGCAGGAGATCCTCGATCTCTTCGACAAAAACACGCGAGCGGCGCGAGCCGTGCTGGCCGACGCCGGTGATGACCACCTGCGACAGGTGTGGACGCTTCTGGCCGGAGGCAAGGTCGTCTTCAGCATGCCCCGGGTGGCGGTACTCCGAAGCTTTATTATGAACCACAGCATCCACCACCGAGCCCAATTGGGGGTGTACCTGCGACTTAATGATGTCCCCGTGCCCTCGATCTATGGCCCTTCGGCTGACGAAGGGACGATGTAGGGGGCCGAAGCGGAGCCGTCTCGCCGACAGGCCACGGAAAGGGATACAGGCGGTGGCTGGTGCTGCCGGTGGAGCGGCGTTACAGTAGCAAAAGGAACCCATTTACGCGCAGCTCCTGGGCATGAGCCGGAAAAAGCTTGACCCGGGACCGGCAGCCGGTTTAACATGTCCGACGCAATGGGGCTTCTGCGAGGTGCGTGATGGCTAGTGAAGTTAGAGCCAACACTAACTTAACGGGAGGCCGAGGCGAATAACTTATCAAGGGAGGCCCCGTCAAAGGCGGCGGGGGAACCGACGATAAGGCTAGGCCGCCCACGTGGTTGAACAGAGGTTCAACTGATGCTACCACACGGCCAAGCGGAAGCCCTGAACTTTATTTGTCTTATATGCGCGTGCTAGCGATAGGAGATGTTGTGGGCCGTCCGGGCCGCCGGATCATTCAAGAGCGGCTGTCCCACCTCAAGCGCGAATATGAGATTGACTTCGTCGTTGCGAACGTGGAAAACGCCGCCGGTGGATTCGGCGTGACACCTTCGGTCGTGGGCGAGCTTCTGGCCGCCGGCATTGACGTGCTGACCTCGGGCAACCACATCTTCGACAAGAAGGAAGTGTTCCAGATCATCGAGACCGAGCCCCGACTGCTCCGACCGGCCAATTATCCTCCCGGTGTGCCGGGACGCGGTATCTGGAGTGGGAGATCGGCGGCAGGTCATCCGATTACGGTCATCAATCTGCAAGGGCGAGTCTTCATGCAGCCGAGCGATTGCCCGTTTCGCACGGCCGATGCTCTTTTGAACGAGCTGCCTCCGAAACAAATCATTCTCGTTGACATGCATGGGGAAGCAACGTCGGAAAAGCGGGCCATGGGATGGTATCTGGACGGACGGGTGAGTTTCGTCTTCGGTTCGCACACCCATGTTCCCACCGCCGATGAAATGATCCTGCCGCGCGGCACGGCCTATATCACCGATCTGGGCATGACCGGTCCCTATGACAGCGTCATCGGAATTGACACGGCGCAGATTCTCGACCGCTTCCTCCGGGGGATGCCACGTAAGTTTGACGTGGCCTCCGGCGATGTTCGCCTCTGCGGAGCCATTGTGGAAATTGACGAGACGACCTTTCGCGCCACTGCCATCGAGCGGCTGATGCTCCGCTAACTTCCATGCGGAATCCCTTGGTACCTGACGCTTCCCCATTCTCAGGTGAAGGTAGTTGATCTTCCGTGGCGGCGGCTCGTATAATCACGACTTTGAAGCGGAACGGAGAGGCCGGGGAGAGATCGCCGGAGAAGTATCGAAGCGATCGGCTGAAGGCGAGAGAGTTCCCCGCCTCCTCCCGCAAGAGGAGTTTGACGCCATGAAGGAAAAGTATTATCCCGAAGAAGTCGAAGCGAAATGGCAGGCTCGCTGGCAGCAGATGCGGGCCTTCGAGGCAGAGGTTGATCCCCGCCGACCCAAGTTTTATTGCCTGGAGATGTTGCCCTATCCGTCCGGGCGCCTGCACATGGGACATGTGCGCAACTATTCCATTGGAGATGCGCTCGCCTGGTACAAACGCATGCGGGGATACAACGTTCTTCATCCGATGGGCTGGGATTCCTTTGGTCAACCGGCGGAACAGGCGGCCATCAAGCATGGAATTCACCCGGCGACCTGGACCGAAGAGAACATCGCCTATATGCGGCGCCAGCTTCAACGTCTGGGTCTCAGCTATGACTGGCGGCGCGAAGTCGCCAGCCACACGCCCGACTATTATCGCTGGAATCAGTGGTTCTTCCTCAAGATGTATGAGCGGGGACTGGTCTACCGCAAACAGGCGCCGGTCAACTGGTGCCCCCAGTGCCAGACCGTTCTCTCCAACGAACAGGCGCAGGGCGGGTGCTGGCGCTGCGGCACTCCCGTCGAGCAGCGCGAGCTGGCTCAATGGTTCGTGCGGATCACGCACTATGCCGATGAGCTGCTGGAGGAGCTGGATCGTCTGGCCGCCGGATGGCCGGAGAAGGTCCTCACCATGCAGCGGAACTGGATCGGGAAGAGCGTCGGCGCCCACGTGGATTTTCCCGTCGAGGATTTGGGCACGACAGTTCGCATCTTCACCACCCGCATTGACACAATCTTTGGAGCGACGGCGATCCTCCTGGCCCCCGAGCATCCGCTCGTCGCAGCGATCAGCGACCGTTCACCGCACCGTCAGGACATCGCCCGGTTCGTCGAGCGAATGAGAAAGATGGATCGGCGCGTCCGGTCGGCAGCCGAGACGGAGAAAGAAGGCGTGGATACGGGACTCTTTGCCCGCAATCCCTTCAATGGGGAGCGCCTGCCCATCTGGATCGCCAATTTCATCCTCATGGACTACGGCACGGGCGCGATCATGGCCGTTCCGGCGCACGATCAACGCGATTTTGAATTCGCCCGGAAGTACGGTCTCCCCATCCGTCAGGTCATCGCTCCGGTGGATGACGCGGGCCACCCCGTTCTTTTCGAGACGCAAGAGAAAGCCTATGAGGGCGAGGGCATCCTCATTCACTCGGGTGAGTTCACCGATCTCGCTTCGACCGAGGCGATTCGCCGGATGACCGAGTATGCTCAGGCGCACGGATTCGGAGAAGCTGCCGTCAACTACAGGCTGCGCGATTGGGGAATTTCCCGTCAGCGCTACTGGGGAACCCCGGTGCCGATGATCCACTGTGACCGCTGCGGAATTGTCCCGGTTGCGGAAGAGGACTTGCCCGTCATCCTTCCTCCGAACGCGCCGTTCACCGGCGAACGCGGATCACCGCTCGATCACGTGCCGGAGTTCATCCGCACGTCCTGTCCTTCGTGCGGAGGCGCTGCCCGACGTGACACCGACACGATGGATACGTTCGTTGATTCCTGCTGGTACTATTTCCGCTACTGCGATCCGAAAAACGACCGTGCCCCGTTTGACCCCGACATCATCCGCTACTGGTTCCCGGTGGATCAATACATCGGGGGGGTGGAGCACGCCATCATGCACCTGCTTTACACGCGCTTCTGGTGCAAGTTCATGCGCGATCTGGGACTGGTGGATATTTCCGAACCCGTGACGCGGCTTCTCACCCAGGGCATGGTGCTCAACATCGTCACCAGCGGGCCGTATGCCGGGCGGTGGCTGGCGATGTCCAAATCGCTCGGCAATGGCGTTGATCCGGACGAAATGGTCTCCAAATACGGTGCGGATACGCTGCGCGTCTTCATCCTCTTTGCCGCGCCGCCGGAAGCCGAGCTGCAATGGAAGGAGGAGGGCGTGGAAGGGGCGTTTCGCTTCCTCCGCCGATTGTACACGATGGTGTGGAAGTGGCGGACGG
>DATLZR010000057.1 GCA_035573895.1 Blastocatellia bacterium
TCCCTCACCACCACCCTCGGATTCCGACTGTGCAACACCTTCGTGATCGCACTGGTCAACGTCGTCTTCCCATGATCTATATGCCCTATCGTCCCCACATTCACATGCGGCTTGGTCCGCTCAAATCTCTCCTTGGCCATATCTCGTCACTCCTTTCTTTTGGTGTCATAGGCGAGGCCTTTCGCGCCCCCCGCCTGGGTCATTCTATCGCGCCACTCCCTGAACGCCCGTGACAATGGCTTCGCTCACCGTCCGGGGAACCGGTTCGTAATGAGAGAAGTGCATGGTATAGGAGGCGCGCCCCTGGGTCATGGAGCGAAGATCAGTGGCATAGCCGAACATCTCCGCCAGAGGAACCAGTGCCGTGATCACCTGAGTCCCCGGTCGGTGCTCGACGTGTTCGATCCGACCTCTCCGGGCATTGATGTCGCCGGCGATAGCGCCGAGATATTCCTCGGGCGTCACGATCTCCACCTTCATGATCGGTTCGAGCAAGATCGGATCGGCTTTCTTGACGGCGTCCTGGAAGGCGAGCGAGCCGGCGATTTTGAAAGCCAACTCGCTGGAGTCCACCTCATGATAGCTTCCGTCGTAGAGGCGCACGCGCAGATCCACCATCTCATAGCCGGCCAGGATACCGCGCTCCATCGCCTCAAGAATTCCCTCCTCGATGGCGGGGATGTACTCTTTCGGAATCACGCCGCCGAAAATATCATCCACGAACTCGAAGCCGGATCCGGGAGGGAGCGGTTCGACTTCGATTTTGGCGTGACCATACTGGCCGCGCCCGCCGGTTTGACGAATGAATTTCCCTTCGCCCAGGGCCTTCTTGGTGATGGTCTCCCGATAGTTCACCATGGGCCGACTGACATTGGCTTCCACGCCGAATTCCCGCCGGAGCCGGTCCACGATGATTTCCAGATGAAGCTCGCCCATCCCGGAGATGAGCGTTTGCCCCGACTCGGCATCGGTCAGCACGCGGAAGGAAGGATCTTCCTGAGCGAGCCGTCCCAGAGCGATCCCCAGCTTCTCCTGATCCGGTCGCGTCTTGGGCTCGATCGCCACCGAGATGACCGGACGGGGAAACTCGATCGCTTCGAGGATGATCGGATGATTCTCGTCGCAGATGGTATCCCCGGTGATCACCTGTTTGAGTCCGGCGACGGCGACGATCTCTCCAGCATAAGCCTCGGTGATATCCTCGCGCTTATTGGCGTGCATCTTCATGAGCCGACCCACGCGCTCGCGTCGGTCCCGGGTGGCATTGTAGACGCTGGAGCCGGCCCGCAATGTTCCCGAATAGATCCGCACGTAGGTGAGCTGACCGATATGCTTATCCGACATGATCTTGAAGACGAGTCCGCAGAACGGCTCCTCGTCGCTCGCACGCCGCTGCACTTCCTGTTTGGTGCGGGGATCAATGCCGCGAACAGGCGGAATGTCAACCGGCGAGGGGAGATAATAGACCACCGCATCGAGAAGGGGCTGAATTCCTTTATTCTTGAAGGCCGCGCCGCAGAGAACGGGGACGACCTTCAGTCCAATCGTGCCCCGACGGAGCGCCGCGCGAATCTCCTCCTCGGAAATGGGCTCACCTTCGATATATTTCTCGGCGATCAGATCGTCATGATCGGCCAGCAGTTCGATCATGCGCTCGCGGGCATGCTGAGCGGCCTGCTGTAAAGCTGAAGGGATCTCCTGTACAATGAACTCGGCCCCCAGCGTCTCTTCAATCCAGGTGATGGCCTTCATCCGGATGAGGTCAACAACGCCCTGGAAGTCCTCGTCGCCGCCTCCGATGGGGAGCTGCACGGGGATGGGGTTAGCTCCCAGCCGCCTGCGAATCTGATCAACGACCATCTCGAAGTCGGCGCCGACGCGATCCATCTTATTGGCAAAGGCGATACGTGGAACGTTGTACTTGTCGGCCTGACGCCAGACCGTCTCCGACTGAGGCTCGACGCCGTTGACGGCATCGAAGATGGCAATCGCCCCATCGAGCACGCGCAGGCTCCGCTCGACCTCGATGGTGAAATCCACGTGACCGGGAGTATCAATGATGTTGATGCGGTACTGATCGCCGGAAGATTCTCCGCCGATGCGCCAGAAGCAGGTCGTGGCCGCGGACGTGATGGTGATGCCGCGTTCCTGCTCCTGGACCATCCAGTCCATGGTGGCCGTGCCCTCATGCACTTCGCCGATCTTATAGTTCACCCCGGTGTAATAGAGAATCCGCTCGGTCGTCGTCGTCTTGCCCGCATCAATGTGGGCCGCGATGCCGATGTTTCTCACTCTCTCTAAGGGAATCTGTCGAGCCATCGGATGAGTCACCCTCTACCACTTGTAATGGGCGAAGGCGCGATTGGCCTCGGCCATCCGGTGCGTATCCTCGCGCTTCTTGATCGCCCCTCCTTTATTCTGCGAGGCCTCGATCAGTTCATTGGCCAGCCGTTCCACCATGTGCTTCTCTCCCCGCTCGCGGGCGTAAGTGACCAGCCAGCGAATGGCCAGCGACGTCTGCCGATAGGGATTCACCTCCACCGGCACCTGATAGGTGGCGCCGCCGACTCGCCGGGATCTCACCTCCACCTTCGGCTTGGCGTTCTCAATCGCTTGCTTGAAAATCCTCAACGGGTCTTCCTTGGTCCGCTGTTTGATCCGCTCCATCGCCCGATAGAAGATTTTCTCCGCCACGCTCTTCTTTCCATCCCACATCATGCAGTTGATGAACTTGGTCACGAGCGGGCTGTTGTAGACCGGATCCGGCGGTACTTCGCGTCGTTCGACAACTCGTTTTCGTGGCATAGTCGTCTCTGACCGATCAGGCGGCCGTCATTCCCGACAACCGGCTCGGGAATTCCCCCGCCGACGCTTTTTCATTTCGGCGCTGCTTCGCGGGGACGCTTGGCTCCGTACTTGGATCGTCCCTGCTTCCGGTTGGCGACGCCGGCGGCATCGAGCGTGCCGCGAATGATGTGGTAGCGCACGCCGGGCAGGTCCTTGACGCGGCCGCCCCGGATGAGCACGATCGAGTGCTCCTGCAAGTTATGACCGATGCCCGGAATGTAGGCCGTCACCTCGATGCCGTTGGTCAATCGCACGCGGGCGATCTTGCGCAGGGCGGAATTGGGCTTTTTCGGCGTCATGGTTTTGACCTGAACGCAGACGCCGCGCCGCTGGGGACAGCCCTGCAGCGCCGGACTCTTGGTCTTGACTTTGACTTTTTCTCGCCCCCATCGAACAAGCTGTGCTATTGTCGGCACGACCGATCTACTCCTCCTCGATGCTCTGCCGTCACGCGATCCGTGCGGCGGCCTCGTCGTCTTTCTTCGCTGCGATCACTTGACGTGGCACTCACAGAGCGCAATCTCCCATCGGCGTCATGGTGACGCGATGTCACCGCCGATGACATCTCTCGCTTCTGCGAGGTGAGGGATTCTCCGAAGAACTGCTCGCCTTCGACGTGCTTCCGGGGCGTCCCTCGCGCCCGAGCTTTTCTGTGGCGTGTCCACCCGAGGTCTTTTTACCGCTCACTCACCTGACGCCACAATAATCGCTCCTGTCCGCTTGTTCACTCTGCGGCCGGGCATCCTCGCACGTTCAGAATGCCCTCGAACAACTCTCCCAGCAAAATTCAAAGTGGCAAATATAGTCACCCCGCCATCAGTTGTCAAGACGGACTTTCGTCAAAAAAACAACGTGGGTGCCGCCACGCAATGCCGTGGACTCTCTCCGGCAGTAAAGTTTTGCCGGCCGGGACCCTCGCGCGAGACTTCCCGGCCACCGATTGCGTGATTCACATCCGGTAAGATGGTGAACCCGCGAAACACGTTAAACCGACGCCAAAGAATCCCCGTGTTCATCCGGGCGGGAGCCGCCGGCCCCCAGAAACAATTCCCCGGAATTCGCCGCAAGGAGCGCCGGCTTGCTCGCGCCTCCCGGCTGCGCACCTGCCCCCCACATCGCTCCGGTAAAGCGACGGAGTGAATTTTCGTCTTGGCCGGGGAAGAAAAATCCTCTATGATGTAAGCCTATGGCGAAACCAACCAAAGCGCGAATCAAACCACGAGTGGAATTCCAGGTCGGCGACGAGGTCATGTACGCCGGAGCAACCTACGTCCGCTACGGCACCATCGTCCGATTGCTTGGCGAAGGGGACGCCCAGATGGTCGAAATCGAGTTTGAGGATGGGCGGAAAGAGCTAAAGAAGACGCGGGACCGCTCCCTGCGATTGCTCCGGCGGCGCACGCCCGAACCCGCGCCACGGGACTATTACGACCGCGAGACCGAGGAAGTCCGCCGCAGCGAAATTCACCGAAGGTAGCGGGGGAATCTGCTGCTGCACCCGTTGTCGGATCTGGACGACCCGTCTCCACTACCGGGCTGAGCTTCTTTCCCGCTCCGTAACGATTTACCGCCGAGATCGCCGAGTCCGCAGGAAATAACGCAGAAGGATCAGCCTGCACATAGCCTCTCTGGTGGAATCACGGAGGATCTCCGCCGCGCTCTCCGGCGGTGAGGCTGAGTCGCTATCCCGGTTTTCTCCTTCAGGAAATGACGGTGGCCGATTTAGCCGGCTAGCGAGCGGGCTGTTCAGCCGGTGGAGGTTCGGCGATTTTCCGGCTCGCCGTGCTGAACTTCATGGCAATATCATTGTAGATGATGTAGCCCATGAAGATGAGGATGAGAGCGAAACCCACCGTTTGAATCTTCTCCCGGAGCGCCACGCTCATCTGTCGTCCCGCCAGCCCGAAGAACCATTCGATGAGCAGCAGGAAAATAACGCCTCCATCGAGCACCGGGATGGGGAGGAGGTTAAAGACACCGAGGCTGAGGCTGAGATAGCTCATCAGCTTAATCAGCTCCTTGACGCCGTGGGCAGCAGCCTCCCCGGAGATTTCGGCAATTCGCAACGGACCGGCAAATGTCTCCCGCACCGTGCGCTGGCCGCGAAAGATCTGGAGCAGGGCCTCCTGTGTGACCCAGAGATAGAAGAGATTTTGTCGCACCGATTCCATGAGAGCCCGGCCCGGACCCAGCGCGGTTTCCACCATCGGAACAGCCGGCGGCACACGAGCGAACCCGATGCGTCCACGTCCCTGGTCATTAAATGGGACGACTTTCACCTGATGCTGCCGCCCGTCGCGAATGTAGGTGAGGGTTATCTCCTTGCCCGCATGCGCCCCAACAATCGCCACCAGAATCTCAAACGCCGGTGTGGGTGTGTCGTTGACCTTGATGATCTTGTCTCCCGGCTTCAGGCCCGCCAGATCGGCCGGTCGCCCTTTCTCGATTTGACCGATTTCGACCCCATCGTAGGGAAGCGAGGGGAGCAAACCCGACTCGCCGAGTACTTCCATCCCGCTGGTGAACGAACCCAGCACCATCTGAGTCTCCAGGCGCTGTCCCTGGCGATCCACGACAACAGTCACCGGCTGATTCGGTTTCAGGAGGGTGATGTGTTCGACTTCTTCCCAGGTGGGATTTTCCTTGGTGTCGTAGCGGACGATGAGATCACCGGGTCGAATCCCGGCCCGCTCAGCCGGCGATCCGGGAACAATCAACCCCACACGAGCTTTCTCCAGCAGGTAGGCGGGCACCGTGTAACTCGTCATGTAAAGAGCCGCCGGCAACACGACAGCCAGAAGCAGGTTCATCGCCGGTCCGGCAGCCGCCACGCAAAATCGTTGCCACTTCGGTCGCGTCAGGAACGCATCGGGAGCCTGTGCGGTGGCATCTATCTCATCGGGATTCTCGCCCAGCATCTTCACGTATCCGCCGAGCGGCACCAGGCTCACGCGATAATCGGTATCGCCCCGGCGAAATCCAAACAGACGCGGCCCAAACCCCAAGCTGAAAACCTCCACCCGAATCTTGAAGAGCTTGGCCATCAGGAAGTGTCCCAGCTCGTGGACGAAGACCAGAATCCCGATGACGAAGATAAAGGCAACGATGGCGTTTATCATGGCCGGCACGGTTGCTCCTCTGTCATTTCATCTCTCAATGCAACAGTCTACCTGACCGGCGGAAGCTTGTCCACCGTGACGGGATGTTCGGAGGTCACCACCCCGGTCAAGAGGAGACGGGGAAACTGCTACCGGATTCCGGCATCCCCTGCGTCCGAACGGGAAAAATTCTCAACGCCTGAACGGGGATGTTCCGTCCAGCGGACGTCAACCGGGAAATGACGTTGGCCTGCTGGAGAAATCGGCCTCTGCGCCGCCTCTCGGAGCCGGCACTTCCGTCCAGAGATCGCCGATGACCTTCCGTTATCGGGGGAGGTCATCGGCATTTTCCCCGGACGAGCGATCAGATTCCGGAATAACGGCAGCGGCTTCCGGCGGGAACTCCGGCGCCGGCCGGGACAGGTGCCGCTCATCGTCCCGGCTGATGGCTTCATTGAGCGATCCGGTGCGGTACCCTTCGAGATCGAGGGTGACAAAGGTGAAGCCAAGAGCTTTGAACTCCCGGGTTAAGCACTCCGCCATCTCAAGCGACAGAGCACGCCGCATCTCGTCTCGACCGAATTCCAGCCGGACAAGATTCCCGTGATGTCGCACACGGAAAACACGAAATCCGAGGCCACGCAGAATCTCTTCGCCCCGTTCAATCACGCGCAATTTCTCCACCGTCACCTCCAGGCCATAGGGGATGCGCGAGGCCAAACAGGCCGAGGCCGGTTTATCCCAGGTGGAGAGCCCGTGCCGTCGAGACAGTTCGCGTACATCGGCCTTGGTCAATCCGCACTCCACCAGCGGGCTGATCACCTGATGCTCGCGGGCCGCCTGCCGACCCGGACGAAAATCGCCCAGATCATCCACGTTGACTCCGTCGCAGATGGCCCGATATCCCCACTCTTCGGCCAACTGTCGCAGTTTCGTATAGAGCGCGTGCTTGCAAAAGTAACACCGATTGACGGGATTGGCCCGGTATCGAGGGTCGCTCATTTCCTCGGTCGTCACCAGCAGATGCTGAAGACCGTGAGTTCGAGCGAACGCGATGGCATCCTCCCGCTGATGCGCCGCGAGACTGGGACTGTCGGCTGTCACGGCCAGCGCCCGCGAGCCCAGCTCCTGATGGGCGATGAAGGCCAGATAGGCGCTATCTACACCACCGGAGTAAGCCACAATCACCGACTCCAGCGAACGAAGCAAGCGACGCAGGCGACGCTCTTTGGCATCAAGCGACTGCTGGGTTCCCATCATGGTTGCCTCTGACTATATCTCACCTCTTCTGGAGGAATCAACCACCGTCGCAGCAGGGAGCAAATTTTTCGCTTGACGGCCAGGAAAAAGATGTGCTAAAGTGCGGGCCGTCACTGACAGCTTCTGGGGGTAAGGGAAGGCTTCCACTGGCTTCCTTGAGCCGATCGGAGCCCGGCGACAAAGAAACCGCACCTCAGAGCCGAGGCTCTGACCGATTCCCTTAAGCCGACGTGACGCTCCGCAGAGGAGCACACCCCCCCAGGCGGGACGAGTTATTAATGGCGCGGGAAAGGACGACAAACCCGGCTGCGCCCGCCTGCAACGGGCGTGGTGCTGACCGGACCCCGCCGGGAGGCGTGCGCGCGCAGGCAGTTTCGGAGGAATCGCCCCTGCGCCAGTGCACGCCACAAAGTCATGAAAATGGGAGTCCTTCGCCATGGTCGCGTGTTTCGTGGGCTTTTTTCATGGGAGGAATCGCCCATATGCGAATGCACGCCACAAGGAAAATGGAAGTCTTTCGTGATGGTTGCGTGTTTCGTGGGGTATGTCATGAGGATTCTTCCTGGAGCTGGCGCTCCAGACGATCAAAACCAGGCCACCGATCACACCGATTCTCGCCCGGGAAGACTATCGGCGTGACTCTGTGAAATCTGTGGCCTTTTTCAGGAGGAGAGCTATGAAGAGAGCAGAAACGACGCAGACACATTCTTCCAACATCGCGAGCCGTTGGTCAAAGCTTGGGCGGGAGTGGAGGCGAGGGCGTCGGGCCCTAGGTGTGATGCTTCTGGTGTGGGCGATGACGCTGGCCCCTCTGCCCTGGCCCGTCACCCCGGTGATGGCTGCCACCATCACCGTCAACACGACAATGGATGAGAATGATACTACTCCTAATGCGACCTGCTCCTTACGGGAGGCGGTTATCGCCGCCAATACCGATCAAGACCGCGGGGGGTGCAAACGAGACGGAATGGGGAGCGACGATACAATCGTCCTGCAATCGGGGCAGACCTACACGCTGCAGCTTGATGTGGGGACCGCTGATAGTGATGCTATAGGTACCAATATGATTGATGACCTGGATATTTCTTCTGCCGGGACGCTCACCATTCAGGTTCAGGGCGGTGGAGTGGCGACGATCCAGCGCACGGGGACGTGCAGTCTCGATGGCAGTCTCGGGACGGGCGAATTCCGCATCTTCGAGGTCCTGACGGGAGGCAATCTGACGCTGCAAAACGTGACGGTCACAAGCGGCTGCGCCGATGGCTCAGGCACGGACGCCGACGGCGGGGGCATCCTCAACCTCGGCACGCTGACGATCCAGAGCAGCACGATCTCGGGCAATAGGGCTAGCTCAGGAGGCGGCATCTTCAACAACGGCACGCTGACGATCCAGAGCAGCACGATCTCGGGCAATAGCGCTGGCTCAGGAGGCGGCATCTCCAACAACGGCACGCTCACGATCACCAGCAGCACGATCTCGGGCAATACGGCAAGCCTCGGCGGCGGCATCCGCAACGCCGGCACGGTGACGATCACCAACAGCACGATCTCGGGCAATAGCGCGCTCGGCGACGGCGGCGGTATCGTGAACTTCTTAACGATGAATGCCAGTTTCGTGACGATCGCCAACAATAGTACTAGCAGTGGCCGGGGGGGAGGGATATCCACCAGCACAGGCCCAAACACCGAGACCAAAATCAAGAACTCGATCGTGGGCAAGAACACATCCGGGGGAGATTGTTCTGGCTCGATCACTGGCATGGGCAACAATTATGACAGTGACGACACGTGTTTTGGATCGTCCGGGGATGCGATCTTCCTCGGCCCGTTGCAGAACAACGGAGGGCCGACGGCGACCCACGCCCTTCTGTCCGGAGACCCCCTTGACGGAGCCGCCGATTGCACGGATCTCAATAACACCTCGGTGACCGCAGATCAACGAGGCTCTTCTCGCCCTAAAGGCGGACAGTGCGATGCCGGGGCCTACGAGGTGCAGAATCCGAAGATGCTCTCCATTTCCATCAATGGCAATGGAACCGTGACGAGCAATCCGGGGGACATCAATTGCATGACGGGAAATATGGGCACCTGCATGGAGACTTACGATCAAAACACACCCGTCGAGTTGACGGCGACGCCCGATTCCAGTTCGGTCTTCGCAGGCTGGGGTGGTAACTGCTCGAACGGGGATGAGATGACTCAGGTGACGATGGATGCGGATAAGATGTGCACAGCGACATTCGTCCAGAAGGGGACAATCGTCATCCAGAAGACGGCCATCGGAGGCAACGGCACGTTCAACTTCACCCGCAACGATAACTCGTTTTCGATCATGACAAGCGATGGGAGCGGTTCACAATCGTTTGGGCTGGCTCCGGGGACATACACCTTCACGGAGAGCACGCTGCCGACGGGCTGGGCCTTCCAAGATCTCGTGTGTCAGCTAACCACTGGGACAAACAGTGAAACGGAGATCAACCTGACCACGCGGATGGCAACGATCATGTTGGCGGCGGGCGAGACCGTCATCTGCACCTTCACCAACATCAAGCTGGGCAGCATCACGATCATCAAGGAGGCGGTGCCGGACGATCGGCAGGACTTCAGCTTCACGTGGAGTGGGGACATTGGGACGTTCTTGCTGGATGACGACAACGACGCGACACTGCCCAACCAGCGCACGTTCAGCAACCTCATGCCCGGCAGCTACATGGTGAGCGAGGACTCGGTCTCCGGCTGGAGACTGACCGACCTGGTCTGCACCGATCCGGGCGGGGGGACGAAGGTGAACCTGAGCCAGCGGACGGCGACCATTGATCTGGCTGCGGGCGAGACCGTCACCTGCACCTTCACCAACACGCGGCTGGGGGTGAGTCTGTTCACCTTGCAGCAGGGGACGAAGTGTCTCACGCTTGATCTACTGGCCGGGAGTTATGTCTTCAAGACGGATCGGGGGACGTTCCGCGGGGCGATAGAGTTCACGCAGACACCGAACGTCATTCGCTTCCGCATTCGCTTCCGCAGCGTGCGGGGAGCCAGCCCGGCCTTAAGTGGACTGATCAATCTGGGCGCACGGGCGGGCAGCGCCACTCTGGCTCAGGGGTTCCGTTTCTGGATTACGCTCATTGATCGCAACATTGACGACAACGGCCTATGCCCGCCGTAGCCGCATGGGGGGCTCTCTGCGGCCCCCCACGTTACGCACCACAAGTGGGCATGCGGGCGGCTGGAGACAGCCGCCCGTACAGCCCCGCAGTGGCCGCGCCAGCGGCCCCCGCGACGGTAGCCCGACGTGAAACGTCTGGAAAACGCGAGACGAAAAATGATGGCGCGTTGAAGACGCGCCAGAGCCCAGGTCATGGCAGGAGGGAACCAGACATGAAACGTTTGGGAAGAATGGCCGCGCAAGCGGCCACGAGAAGGTAGCCAGACGTGAAACGTCTGGAAAACGCGACGCGAATTAAATCCACCGCGCGTTGAAGACGCGCCAGAGCGCCGGACACGAACGCTCCCGGCCCCCGAACGATTGCGGCGAGGGATCGAATGGGATGAACCATCGCTGTTGCGCCTCTTCAAGGCGCATCGTTTTATTTCGCGTGCATCCAGACGTTGCACGTCTGGCTACCCTCTTGCGGGCGTCTGCCGACGCCCGGACGAAGATGGAGGCGCCAATCGTGTGGATCAACGAGGCGGATTGGTCAACCGTGTATCAAGGATGCGCCCGTGACGGGCAACGTTCAAAACAAATGGCCGCGCAAGCGGCCCACCCGAAGGTAGCCAGACGTGAAACGTCTGGAAAACGCGAGACGAAAAATGACGGCGCGTTGAAGACGCGCCAGAGCGCCGGACGCGAACGCTCCCGGCCCCCGAACGATTGCGGCGAGGGATCGAATCCGATGAACCATCTAAGGAGGGCGAGGATGTCGCTCGGACGAAGCGAAGGCGTGCCTGGCGCGCGACGAACAATTTCGCCGCTGGCGGGACTTTTGACG
>DATLZR010000058.1 GCA_035573895.1 Blastocatellia bacterium
TTATGAATTTCCAGTTTGTCGCTTCCGTACTCCAGAACATAGGTGACGCTCTCGGTGGGAGCCGGAAGCTTGTTCGATTTGCGCATGGGGATGAATCCCGCGCCCAGTTTGTAAGCGAGCGCCGGAGCGAAGATGAATCCTCGCGCTTCGATCCCCACGACGCGATCAATCTTCTGTCCGGCGAAGGCATCGGACAGAAGGTCCACCGTCGTGCGAAATCCGACGGGATCCTTCAGCAGCGTGGTGATATCGTAGAAAAGGATGCCGGGTTTGGGAAAATCGGGAATCTCGCGGATCAGTTTCTTGAGATGTTCCATCTGGTTGTCTTCTCCCCTGACGCGTGGGGACGGCTCGGAAGCGGCCGCTAAGAGGCCACGATGAAACGACTCAAGGGACGGCTCGATTCGACAATCTCTTGCTCGACAAAGGTGACGCGAGCCAGAGGCGGTCCCTGCCTCAGCACATCGAGAAAAGCGGCCACGTCGGCTTCTTCTCCTTGAGCCAGAACCTCCACGCGCCCGTCATCGAGATTTCGGACATAGCCCGTGATGCCATATCGCTCCGCCTGACGAAGGGCGAAATAGCGAAAACCCACGCCCTGAACACGGCCACTGATGATGAATCGGCGGGTGACGCGCATACACGCTTCTGCCCGGGCCCGAGGCCCTCACACCATCCCATGTGAAAGATCATCGGCCGAAGACTCCAGTGGTCGGGGCGAGTGGATTTGAACCACCGACCTCACGGTCCCGAACCGTGCGCTCTTACCAGGCTGAGCTACGCCCCGACACCAGGAGGCGAAAATCATACGTGGCCCCGTCGGAGGTTGTCAACGTGACTCCCGTTGAATAACCGTTTCAAATTTGGTGCTCGAATGATGCTCGAAAGAGAACGAATGGCTCCTCAGAACATCTCCCCCCACGGATGAAAGGTTCCCACGGATCATTCATCCGTTGGCGATTCCCCTTCTCATCGTTTCCGGGCGTCAGCAGGGGCGACGCGACCGACTCCGCCGAAATGAGCCCGCAAAACCCCTGAACTGATGCGAAAATCCCTGCCCGTGGATCACCCGTTCCTCGGGCATTCTTTCATCCGTGGACACCGAAGCCACTTTTCATGGCGTCCAGTGACTCATCGCCGATTCCCCGGCTTTTGTCTCCGTACTCGCTCGAGGCAAGCCGGCGACCGGGTGGTCACCTTTAGAAGACCCCTATTCCCTTCGTCCCTCTTCGCGGTTTTGAGGATGTTGTTTGAACCGGTTGTTCCTCTCGGCCGTGCTTGACAGAGGGCGAACGAGCGTGACATACTGCGCGCCGTGAGACGCGATCAGGAAATAAGACGAAGGTCATGCTCGCCGATCTCATTCCTCAGCGAATGCCTCTGCTGTCTCGCTCTGGTGATGGGGCCTCTCTGTCGCTGTTGTTGTCCGGCGATGGCCCCACGCGGTGGAATGTGATCGGGGAGAACCGTCGGCCGCACTGATCGCCCGCTTCTCCTGGAGAATTCACTGAGCCGCTTTCCCCCATTATGTTCCATCGTCACGGGGACGTGAGGGTGGAGGCTTTTATTTTCGGGGTTCGAGCGATGATCAAACGACTTCAGGGCAAACGGATTGCCATTACTGAGTGGCGGCAGGCGACCGAGCTGGCGTTGTTGCTTGAACGGCAGGGAGCGACGGTTTTCAGTTGTCCTCTCGTTGAGCAGTGTCCTGCGCTCGACCGCGAAGACGTCGCGGAATTTATCGAGCGAACGATCCGGGGCGAGCTTGATCTGGTCATCTTTCTCACCGGAATTGGGGCCCGGACGCTCGTCCAGGCCGCTGACGCGCGAGGCAGAAAGGATGATTTTCTCCGGGCGCTCCAGCGCATGCGCGTGGTCGTTCGAGGCCCCAAGCCCGTCGCTGCTCTGCGGGCGCTCGGGGTGAGAATTGACATCATCCCGGCGGAGCCGACGACCGAAGGCGTACTGGCAGCCCTTGAGACAGAAGAGCTGGCGGGCAAGACCGTCGGGGTCCAGCTCTACGGTGTGCCCAATCCCCAACTCCGGGAGGGACTGGAGCGTCGCGGAGCCACCGTCGTGGAAGTTCTTCCCTATGACTACCGACTCGCCTCCGATGAAAGCGTGGTCGTTGATTTCATCGGAAAAATCCTCGGCGGGGACTTCGATGCCATTGCCTTCACGAGTGCGCCTCAGGTAACGACGCTGTTTGCTGTTGCTGAGCATCATGGGTTGGCCGAGACGCTCAGAGGCGCGCTCAACGACACGCTTGCTGTTGCCGTCATCGGTCCGGTGGCCGAGAAGGCTCTGGCGGAGGTTGGCGTGACGGCCCGCATTCGGCCGACTCATTTTGTCATGGGCTTTTTGGTGAAGGCCCTGGCCGATTACTTCGAGGCGAAAAACACTTCTTGAGCGCGTTGGCTGGAGGACATGATGAGTGAGCGCCATCGCTTGGGCAAAGTATATTTAGTCGGTGCGGGACCAGGTGATCCGGGACTCCTCACCATCAAAGGATACGAGCTTCTTCGCCGATGCGATGTCGTCATTTACGATGCCCTGGTTGATCCGGCGATCCTCGCCATCGTTCCGGCGGAGACCGAGCGCATTTTCGTGGGAGCGGCTCATGATCCGACACGGCTCGCTCAGGACGAAATCGAGCGCCTGATGATCATCCGTGCGCGTCAGGGCAAACAGGTGGTGCGGCTCAAAGGAGGCGACCCGTTCATCTTCGGTCGTGGTGGCGAGGAAGCCCTTGCATTGACGCGCGCGGGCGTGCCCTGGGAGGTTGTACCGGGCGTATCCGCCGGTCATGGGGTACCGGCTGCTGCGCGAATTCCTCTGACCTGTCGGGGCTATGCCTCGTCCGTGGCCTTTGTGACCGGCCATGAATGTTCGGACAAGGGCTCGTCGGTCGCGTGGGACAAACTCGCTCAAGCCGCCGATACGCTGGTCATTTTCATGGGGGCTCGAACTCTGCCACAGATTGTCGAGGCATTGCTCGGTGGCGGACGCTTGCCGACGACACCCATCGCCGTGATTGAACGAGGGACCTCTCCCCGTGAGCGCGTGCGCGTGGCGACCCTCGGCACCATCCGTGAGATGATCGCCGGCGATCCGGTGCGCTCTCCCGCTCTGATCGTTGTGGGCGAGGTCGTTTCGCTCCGCGCCCGGCTCCAGGCCGAACCGGAGGAGAAATCCGTCGAGGTGTTCGATGATGTACTATCCGGTGTTTCTTGATCTGCGGGATCGGTGGGTGCTGGTCGTGGGCGGCGGGCGCGTGGCCGAGCGCAAAGTGCGTCACCTTCTGGCCGCGGGAGCGCGGGTTCGCATCGTCAGCCGTGAGGTCGTGCCGACGCTTCAAGACCTGGCCCGATCCGAAAGGGTCACTCTGCGCTTGGGCGAGTTCGAGGAAACGGATTTAGACGATGTCTGGTTCGTCATCGGAGCCACCGATGATCCGGCACTTCACCAGCGCCTGGCGGAGGCTGCGCGCATCCGTCACCTCTTTTGCCTCATCGTGGACGAGCCCGCCCGCTGTACGGCCATCTCACCAGCAGTCGTCGTCCGGGGCGACGTTCAAATCGCCATCTCGACGGGAGGATCAAGCCCGGCGCTGGCGCGGCATCTCAAGCGAAAGATTTCTCGCGTCATTGGTCCGGAGTACGCTGTCATGGCCGCGCTCTTAGGCCGATGGCGCAAAATCCTGAAGGAGAAACTTCCCGACTCCGCCCGACGGGCAGCGGTCTTTCGCCACCTGGTTTCTTCGGATCTGCTTGAGCTTTTACGAGCCGGGCGACGACAGGAAGCCGAGGAGCACGCCCGCCGTCTGATCGAGCAGGCGCTTGCCGGGAGCGCCGCCCCGTGCAGGCCGGAGAGAGGCTGAAGCAGGCTCAGGAGAGGTTCGGTGCCGCTGAGACCTGGCGTTTTCACGGAAGCCCTGACGAAGGATTGATCCGCCCCTCCCCCCGCAAGGACCCCGTCAGTACTGAGCGTCTCAAGCGTCAACTGGCGCACTCGCCCTGACCCACCTCGACGGTGAATCCCACGTCGCTGCCCAGGTCGTGATACAGGTCTGGCGCTTGGGCATAAGGGGGGACGCGGGTGAACTCCTCAAGCAGTTGTTTGAAGACCGCCGTCTCCGTGCGATCCACAAAAGCGGCGAAGGACTCACCCTCTCGCCGATTCTCGCGGTAGAACGAGAGTAGTCGGAGCGTCGCTTCAGGGACGCGCCGGGCCGGTATGCGCGCGACGGCTTTGCCGAACCGTGCTTCGCCCTGACGGGTGCGACCGCCGAGCAACATGATGTATTGCGGGACTTCACGCCCGTCTTCGAGGCTCGATGCGCCGTAGAATCCAATGTCAGCAATGTGATGTTGACCGCAGGAGTTCATGCAGCCGGAGATCTTGATCGAAATATCTCGCAAGCCGTCCGACGCCGCCAGGCCGTTTGTGAAGAGCTGGCCGAGCGCTTCAGCCAGACCGCGGGAATGCGTGATGGCCAACTGACAGGTATCGGCTCCGGGACACCGGGTGATGTCGGCAATGCAATGGGCATCGGTCAGTGCCAGGCCCGCTTCTTTCAGATCGTGATAAACCCAGGGCAGGGCTGCTTCGGGGACCCAGCGCAAGAGCAGGTTCTGTGAAATCGCTGTACGGATGCGTCCTCCGGCATAACGCTCGGCTATATCGGCGACCGCTCGGAGCCCTTCGGGCGTGATGTCACCAAGCGGACAGCGAACGATGACAACGTACCATCCGGGTTGACGCTGTCGAATGATGTTGGTCTCTCGCCATCGCTCATAATGAGCCGACGTGCGCCACTCCGGTGGGAGATGTTCCGGCAGCGTGACAACGGGCGGAGTTTCTTCGACCGGTTCGATGTGATCGGGAACCAGCCCCGACCGCGTGCTGAGGATAGCGCGCCGCTCTTTGAGGATCTCCTGGCGAACCCGGTCGAATCCCCAGGATCGGATGAGGAATTTCAATCGCGCCCTCATGCGATAGGTGTGTTCGGGCCGTCGCTCGCCATAACGGTCGAAGACGCGAATGATGGCTTCGGCAGTGGGAATGAGCAGATCGGCGGGAGTGAATTCTTCCAGCAGTTCGGCGACGCGAGGTTGCGCTCCCAGTCCCCCGCCCACGTAGAGGCGAAATCCTCGCTGCCATCGCCCTCGGTCGAAGCGCACGGCAGCGACACAGCCGATATCGTGAATGGGCGTTCGCGCATGGTCTTCGGCGCACCCCTCGAAGGCGATCTTGAACTTCCGCGGGAGATTTTGGTTGATGGGATTGCGCAGGAGATAGCGCGAGAGGGCATCCGCATAGGGCGTGACATCAAACAGTTCGGTCGGCGATACCCCGGCCAGCGGGCACGCCGTCACATTGCGCACCGTGTTGCCGCAGGCTTCGCGGGTCGTCAGGCCGCTCAGGGCCAGCCGTCGAAGAATGTCAGGAATGTCCCGCCGGGCGACGTAATGAAACTGGACATCCTGCCGGGTGGTGATGTGCGCCCGACGATTCGGCGTGAACTTTTCGGCAATCTCGGCCAGCGTCCGCAGTTGATCAGGCGTCACCGCACCGAAGCGGATCTTGACCCTCACCATGTGACGGTCGGGCTGGCCGCGAATCCCGTAAACGCCGTTCTGCAGGCGGAACTTCTTGAAATCTTCGGCCTCCAGTTCACCGGCTTCGAGCCGCTCGATCTCTCGGCGAAATCGTTCGATTTCGGCTCGAACTTCCGGCGCTAAGGGAGAGAGATCCCATTCCGAGGGAGGCTGAAATTCCTCAGCACACGAAGCGATGCTCACGCGGTTGTCCATTTCCCACCTCCATTACGTGTGTGCGTGTGTGGTGCAGGCTTTCCCGCGCGCGTGAGATCGCAGACTGGAAAGTCTGCGCTACACGTGCGGACTGGAAAGTCTGCGAGAGAATGAAAAAGCCCACCATCGGATTTTCCGGCGGTGGGCTTGGCGTTGCGCTGATCCGCTGCGAGAACTCAGGTCGGGGCGCGACACGACCAGCCCACCGCCATCGGACAACAACACATACACCGGAGGCCGGCAAGCTCGGCGTGCCTTCTGGGCGGGATCATGCAGATGCTCCCTCTCTTCATTGGCCCGGCTATTGAGTGACGATGCGCAACCCGCCGAGCAGCACGAACGCGGCCGTGCTCACCCGCAACGATCGAGCGGGAAGGACGGTGGTCAAAAAGCTGCCCATCACCACACCGGGGAGTGACCCCAGAAGAAGCAATCCGACCAGATGGGGATCAATGTTCCCCATTGTACTGTGGCCGAGGGCGGCGACAAGCGATACCAGGGCCGAATGGACGAGATTCGTCCCCACGATCTCCCGGCCATCCAGGCGGGAAAAGGCAAGCAAAAACAGCGCCACCAGTGATCCGCTGCCGGCGGAGGTGATTCCAACGATCAGGCCGATAATTCCCCCGAAGGCGATGATCACCCAGCGGTGAGCGGTCACGTCAATGTGCCATCGAGTGACATTGGTCTGGCGGAGCTTCTCGGAGAAAAACTCGCGTCCGATGAGCACCGTGGCCGACAGGACGAGCACGACGCCCAGGGCTTTCTTGATAAAAAGATCAACCGTCGCCAGACCCCATTGATGAGCCATCAGCCGGAGCATCCAGGTACTGAGGATGGCCCCGGGCAGGCTGCCGAGAGCCAGCAATCCCACCCAGACGGGATGGACTGTCCCCTGGCGACCGTGCTGAATGGCTCCGACGATCTTGGTGACGAGACTATAGGCGAGTCCGCTGCCCACGACAAGACGGGGCGGAACACCAAAGGCGAGCAAGATGGGAGCCATGATCACGCCACTGCCCGTACTGGTGGCCCCGATCACCGCCCCCACGGCAAATCCCGCAAGAACAATCCCGATCTCCATCGTCATCCCTCACGGTGAATTTGAGCCGAACAAACTCCGCCTCGCTTTCGCTAGGCGTGCAGTCCACATTCAGTCTTTTGAAACCCGCGCCAGCGACCGGATCGAGGATCCTCGCCGGGAGCGACGGGCTGAGTGCAGGGCCAGCAGCCGATGCTCGGATAGCCGTGATCATGGAGTACGTTGTAAGGCACATGGTGCTCCTTTATATAACTCCAAACCTCACGCGCTGTCCAGCGGACGAGGGGATTAATTTTCACCAATCCGAATTTCCGATCCCACTCGATGAGGCGGGCATGGGCGCGCGTCGGAGCCTGCTCGCGGCGAATGCCGGTGATCCAGGCGCGTAATCCGGCGAGCGCCCGTTGCAAAGGCTCCACCTTGCGAAGAGCACAGCACCGATCCGGGTCCCGCCAGTAGAGGTTCTCGCCGTAGAGTCGCGCCTGTTCCTCCGGCGTGAGGAGTGACCGATAGGCCACCGGCTCAATGCCGTAGCGCATCTTGACGCGCTCGATCACGTCCCGCGTCTCCGGGAACAGGAAGTCCGTATCGAGGTAGAAAATCCTCGCCGCTGGTTCAATCTCTACGATCATATCAACAAGGACGACGTCCTCGGCCCCAAAGCTACAGGCCAGAGCAATCTCGGGATGAAACTGGTGAAAAGCCCAGCGAAGGACCACCTGAGGCGGCTGGTCTTCAAATTCATTGCCGATGGCCTCCAGTTCGCTGGCCGTGAACGACGTCAATCGCGCTGTTGTTTCCATAACTCCCTCCGAAAATACCCCTGGAGCGCACGCATCTTGCCTGCTCGTAGGAGCTGAATGTCAGGTTCGCTGGGTGCGCGCGCTCCTCGGTTTGCATCGTTCGTCACGTGCGTGAGCACATGGACGATTCCTTCGAAAATCACCACCGATGGACACGGATAAGCACGGATCGTGGAGCGGTTTGTGCCCGTCCCTGCCCATTCATGATCGAGGTTTCCTGATCTTCTGACTCCCGTTTGCATCCTGACCTCAGAGATCTCCCCAAAAAAAAGAGCCCTCCAGCGGATAATGTCCGTAGAGGGCCCGGTGGATGGTGTCCTGGGGGGATTACTCAGGGAGGTGTCCGAACGGCGAGGGACGCCATTCCACCGGGTCCCTGGAGCATACACTGAGGGCGACACCACCAACAGATGACCCGGAGAGCGCTCCGCCTCTGACGCCGGTCATTCATTGACGGATTCTCCAATAAAAAAGCCCACGTCCGATCTCCGGCCGTGGGCTTTCTCCACCGTAAGGATCACCAACTGCTAGGAATGCCCCTTCATCCCCCTTGAGCCCCTGCCGGAGAGCCTCGCTCGTGCGGGACGACAACACATCTGGCTCATGTCGAGACAACACATCCCGCTTCTCCGCAGGCGGCTCACCTCTACCTTTCTTTTGAGTGCCACCGCAACCATTTTTCAGACCGCGCCATAGTATCCACAGAACGATCCAATTTGTCAAGAAAAATTTGTTGCTTTGTCTGGCCGGACCACCTAAAATGAAAAGCTCGCTAGTTCCCGACCCCGGCTCGACATGGATGGAGGCGATACGAGGGGTGTGAGTGGGGATGACGACTCTCAGTGCAAGGAGGAGACGATGGAGAAGAAAGAGTTTCGCCCCTATGTTCCGGCGGAGCAGGTGATGCCGGAGTTTACTCTTCGCGCCATGCTGGTGGGAGTTGTCCTGGCCATCATTCTGGGGGCCGCCAACGCCTATGTGGGCATGAAGGCGGGACTGACGGTGGCGGCCACGTTTCCTGCGACGGTGATGGTGCTGGCCCTGTTGCGTCCCTTTGGGGGAACGGTGCTCGAACAAAACGTCGCCCGCACGACGGCGTCGGTGGGCGAAGCTCTGGTGGCCGGCGCGATCTTCACCATCCCGGCGTTTTTGCTGACCGGCGTGTGGGCTGAATTCAACTATGGGGAGAGCACGCTCATCATGCTCGTAGGGGGAACGCTCGGTGTTCTGTTTGTGATTTTCCTGCGGCGGGTGATGGTGCACGATCCCGAACTGCCTTTCCCCGAAAGTGTCGCCTGCGCCGAGCTGACCAAAGCGGGCCAGGCAGGTGAGACGGGAGCCCGCTACGTCTTCAGCGCCATGGGCTTCAGTGGTCTCATCGAACTGTTCAAGAACGACATCGGCATCAAAATCATCCAGGAATACTCGCGAGGATTCATCGCCTTCAAACAGTTTCCCTCTCCTGTCGTTCAAGGGATTCAGCATGGTGGGGGGATTGTGTGGGTGACGCCATCGGCCTCGCCGATGCTCATGGGTGTGGGATTTATCATCGGCTGGCGATTGGCGGGGCTCGTCTTTACTGGAGGCGTGCTGGCCTGGGGAGTGCTGGTTCCGTTGCTGCTTTTTGCCGGACCGCATCTGGAAACGGCGGCCCAGACGCACAGCTGGGTTGATCTCGCTTCGACCGTCTGGCGACAGCAAGTTCGACCTCTGGCTGTGGGCGCGATGATCGTAGCCGCTTTCTACACGCTGTCGCGGCTGAGCGCGTCGCTCGGATCGGCGTTTCGTCACGCTATTGCCGATCTCACCCGCCTTGTGCGCGGCGGACAGAGCGCGGAGACAAGTTCTGCGCCGCGAACCGAGAAGGACCTGCCGATGGGACTCGTCTTGTTGAGCATTATCGCATTGGCCATCCCTATCGGTGTGCTCTACGGATATTTCACGCACAGCATCGGCGGAGCGATCGTCACAACGGTGGTGATGCTCGTGGCCGGGCTTCTGTTTGCTGCCGTCGCCGGGTACTTGGTGGGAGTCATCGGCAGTTCCAATAATCCGATTTCGGGCCTGACGCTCTCGACGTTGATCATTACGGCCCTCATTCTGCTGGCTATGGGGATTACGGGCGAGCGGGGAGTTCTCGCCGTTCTCGGCGTGGCGGCAGTCATCTGCTGCGCGATGGGGATTGCTGGTGACATGATGCAGGATTTGAAGATCGGTCATCTGCTCGGCGGCACGCCCTGGCGCATGGAACTGGGGGAGATGATCGGCGTGTGGGTCTCGTCGTTGGTCTTGACGGTTCCGCTCATTGTTCTGCACAAGACCTACACGATTGGGTCGGAGGCCCTGCCCGCGCCGCAAGCCGGACTGATGGCCCTCATGTCCAAGGGCATCGTCGCCGGCGAGATGGCCTGGCCACTCGTCATCATGGGGGCTTTGCTCGCCGTCGGACTCATTCTGTTGCGCGTGCCGTCGGTCATGCTCATTGCCGTCGGGATGTACCTGCCGTTCTATTCGACGGCGGCGATCTTTGTTGGCGGTCTGTTCAAGGCGATCCTCGACCGCGTCCTGACGCAGCGTCAGGTCGTCGGCCAGGAGCGGGAGCGCATCGAGAATGTCGGGATTCTGGTCGCCTCGGGCCTGATCGCCGGCGAGTCAATCACCTCGATCATTCTCGCCTTTCTCTATATGGGAGGACTCACGCTGCCCCGTCCGGAGCTGGCCTCATCGCTGATGGGGACGCTCGCTCTGGCGGTCTTCGTCATCACCGCCTTCGTTTTGATCGCGCCGCCGCTTCGGGCGCTGCGAGCGCGCGTGTGAGAGGAAACCCGGACCGAAGAACGCGAAAGCGTGCTTGACGGCAGCCGTATCCTTCGCGTAGATTGCCCTCTGCAGACAGTGGGCGAAGAGTGGGGCTATGGCCAGGCGTATTCAATATTGTTTTCTCTGCGGTCGCGCCGATAATACCTTTGTGAGCATCGGACCCGATGCCGTCGTGTGCATTCGATGCATTCGAGCGCTCAACGCGGCGGCCGATTCGGTTCTTGCCCGTCAGCGCTCGCGGATCGAGCGCGAGCCATCGCCTCTTCCCACTCCCGCCGAGATCAAAGAGTTCCTCGACCAGTATGTCATTGGCCAGGAACATGCCAAGCGTCGCGTCGCCCTCTCGGTCTACCAGCACTATCGGCGATTGCAGCAGCTCGATCAGGGCAACACCGATGTGGAGCTGGAGAAAAGCAACATCCTCATGATCGGACCGACGGGGACGGGGAAGACCCTGATCGCCCGAACGCTCGCCCGCTTCCTCAAAGTGCCTTTTGCCATTGCCGATGCTACGACGCTGACCGAAGCCGGATACGTGGGCGAAGACGTCGAGAACGTTCTCACCCGACTGGTCGTTGCTGCCGACGGCGATATTAAGGAAGCCGAACGGGGAATCGTCTACATTGACGAGATTGATAAGATCGCCCGCAAGAGCGAAAGCCCCTCGATCACTCGCGATGTCTCCGGCGAAGGTGTGCAACAGGCCCTGCTGAAGATCGTCGAGGGGACGCTCGCCACGCTGCCTCCGCTGGGGGGACGCAAACATCCTCAGGCCAATCAGGAGCAAATTGATACCACCAATATCCTCTTCATCTGCGGCGGTGCGTTCGACGGATTGGACAAGATCATTGAGGAACGAATCGCCAAGAAGTCGGGGATCGGTTTCACCAGTCACACTCTCAGCCGGGATGAGCGCAAGGAAGTCTTGACCGAGGATTTGCTGCGCTATGGCCTGATCCCGGAACTCATCGGGCGGTTGCCCATCGTGGTGACCCTCGATCCACTGGACGAGCAGGCTCTGGTTGACATCCTGGTGAAGCCGCGCCATTCGCTGATCAAGCAATTCACCCGCTATTTCGAGATGGAGGGAGCCCGCCTGACGGTCACCGAAGATGCGCTCCGTCGCATCGCCCGAGACGCCCTGCAGAAGAAGATCGGCGCTCGGGGCCTGCGGGCCATCCTCGAGCGGATCTTCGAGGATGTTCTGTTCGAGTTGCCGGGCAAAGGAGCGGGAGTGGAATATGTGCTCGGTCCTGACCTGGTGATTCGCCGCATCGAACGAGCCGCCTGAATACCGGGTCCGCCTCCCGATGCCTGAGCTGGACGACACGGGAAAAAGCGCATGCGCATGAAATCGGTGAGAGAATCCGTCACACTCGGTCTGACTTTCATGCTCGGTGTAATCGCTCTCATGAGCCCCGTGAGGGCCGACACAAAACCCTCCTGGACGTTGCCCGTCGTGGGCGGCGGGGTCGTCAGCCTGGAGAGTTTGCGCGGCCAGGTAGTGGTCGCATCCTTTGGCGCGACTTGGTGTCCTCCCTGCCGGGAGGAGCTTCCGGCGCTGCAAGCCCTGGCCGAAAAATATCGGGAGTATCCGGTGAAGGTCTACTGGATCAGCGTAGATGACGCCGATGTCCCCGACGAGGTCATCGCCGATTTCGCCCGCCAGGCAGGGTTGAAAGTCCCGGTGCTGCGGGATAAGGAGGGATCAGCCTACAGTCAGTTCGGCGAAGATGGGGTGCCATTGCTGGTCGTGATCAATCAAGAGGGATTTCTGGTGGGCCGGCCACGCGTCGGATTTCCCGGCACAGATGTCTTCCTCGAAGAGCTTCCGAAAGTCATTGATCCGCTGCTCAAAAAATAGCGCCCGCCGCACTCCGGCTGCTTCTGCCGAAGTCACCACAGCACAGGCGATACACTCCTGGGGCAAAGGAATCGGTGACATGCCGATTCACCCCCTCATGAAGCCGGCGACAGGCGGTTAAAAAACCCTCGCTCTCGGCGATCTCGTCAGGCGCGATCATGTCCTTCCAGTACCACAGCACGCGCACGTCCCAGGTGTGCCGCCGTTCATAGGCCACAACGCCGAGCGAACGAAAATAGGCCGCCCACGTATCGCCCAGTTGGGCGACGATCGGCGGATTGCTCCTGTCCGAGACGTAATCGGCGAAGAAGCGGAAGGCATCGGGCCAGGCGATGAACCGCACGCGCACCGGTATGCCCTCTTGCGCCTGGAAGGCCGCCAGCTCCTCGAAGATCTGTCGTTGCCCGAGGACTTGGCGGGCGAAGGCTCGATCCCGCATGAGATCGTGCGCGGTCATCTGCACGTAGGGGCTCCGCTCGGCGACGAAGCGGGCGATCTCAGCGTCGGAAGGATCGTTCGCCAGAGCCGTCTCATCGGGCATGCGGATGAGCAACACGGGATCGTCCGATGCTGCGGTTGCTTGAAGGGCGAGCGCGAGAAGGATCAAAACCGACGTCACTCTTCCCACCCGGTTCGCGCGGGCACCCATCGCCGCACCTCCCGCGGAGAATCTACTGAAGGGAACGCGCGCTGTCTAGCACGTTCGGCAAAAGGTTCGCGTTGACCGCATGCCGCGTGGGATAAACCGAGCGTGTCCGCAAACGGGCGGCGCGTGCGCGAACGGGCGCTTCAAGCCGGTCAGGGCGATGTCTGTCCGGCCGACTTGCTCTTTCAGCTCAAGCCGAAATGAGCCGTGCGCCTTTCCAACTGCCCGACGGTTCGATCTGACCTTCGGCTGTGGTGAGAGAGCGCAGTTATAATATCGCCGACTATGAGTGAGCTTGGATCCCGACAATGGGTACGCCTGACATGAATTTCAGGACGGGAAGATGACGATGACCCATGGAACGGTCGCCTCGCTTTCGTGAGCCGCTGATGCGCGCCATTGAGTTTGCTTCGTGACTTTCACAGGAGAGGGATACCAAATGGGAGGGAAGGATGGTTGCCGTAGTGCAGATGACCAAAGATAAGCTCGATGCCCGTGAGGGATTGCCCATTCGAGAAGCCGTGCGCAACCGGCTCTTGCAGCAAAAGAAACGGTGGCCAGGGGAGAGCGCGGCGAGCCGTTTGAAAATGTGATCCGGCATCTGAGCCTGGACTAATGGCTGAGTACTGCATCGTATCTTGAGAGCTGCCGCTTGGGATCTGGAGGGGGTGGACAAGCACATAGGACGCCGCATCGTTCAACGCATCAACTGGTTGGCTGCAGACCTCGATGAGATTCGCTCTGAAGCATTGACTGGCGATCTTAGGGGATTCTATAAGCTTCGCGCAGGGGATTACCGGATCATTTTGAGGTACTTTGGGACGAAGCGACCATTGTGATCCATGCGATTTCGCCGGGAGATCTATCGAAGGCGGTGAGAAAGAGAGCACTCAAGCGCCCGCTTGAAGCTGTGTAGTTACCTTCAGGCCGGATGGGAAGTATCTGGCGCTGGATTCCTGGGATCGGACGATCAAGCTGTGGAACATCGCAATAGAAATCGAGCTTTTGGGTATGGCGTCGGAGCTTTTATTCAGGGCGGTTGGGGAGTTCACGGGCGTGATCACCGGGAGCGTGAACGCGAGGGAATCGGCAGCGAGTACGCGAGCGAGCGCTGTTGAGCTTGACTCCGCCTTCGGTGTTACAAGACCGCGCGGATGAGGCAAACGGATGTTGCCGGGCGCGTGGGAGACGATGGGATGGGTCCTGGAGGAGGGATGGGTAGGGGCTGTACCCGCAAGCAAATTAACCCGATGAGGCCGCTCAGCGGATCGGTAAATCAACGGGTCAGTAATACCAATTGCGGATTGCGGGGGGTGGATTCGGATTTACAGGTCCCGATCTCGTAACCAGTTATGGGCAATTGGGAGTTTTTCAAAAGGCAATGGCATAAATCTGTGCTCTTTCGGGGAAGGAGCTAGAAAGCCCGCGCGACGTCCGTCTCCGGCTCGAGGGTCTGCGTGACAGGTTCGGGGGAGGGAAGAAGCGGGCAGGGGTCGGGCAGCCAGGCTCGTTTTCGACGGATAATCTCGGGGGAATATTTCTCCACGTAGTGAACGATCGTCTCGACGCGAATCTTGATGCTGCCCGCCGGCTTGGTCGCGTCGAGATCGCCGAATTTGAAAAAGAGCGTTCCCGTCGCTTCGACGATTTTCTGCGTCGGCGTGTAGGTCGGTTGATCCATCCCGCATTCGTAGCTGGAGAAGCGAATGACGCAGGTGATCCAGGGGCAGCGCGCAGCCACTTTCGCTCCCCAGAGGATTTCATTCGTGTTGCTGCTATAGGAGGACGGCCAGACATCGGAAATATCAAACGGGCTGCGGATGCGTCCGGCGCGAATTTCCTGACCAAAGAGCCAGTCCATCAGGTCGTCGTCCAGGGGAAAGTATTGCACCCAGAGGATGGGGAAGCCGTGGGCCTGGATGGAGGCTTCGATCTCATGGCCGATGCCGGGGTCCATGTGGTAGGGACGGGCGAGGACAAAGACGCAGGGGCGATCATTGCGAGCGCACCAGGTGAGGACTTCCCGGCTGTGCTGGCGCATCTTCTGGTTGAAGGCTTCCAGTGCCCGATAGCCTGCCTCGACGGCGCGTTCGGTTTCCTCGTAGTCGAGCTGCAAAATATCTTTGAGCGCCTCGTAGAGTTGATCGGGGACGACCGCCGGCTCGCCCAGAGAGACGAACGGGGAGGCATAAATGACGCCGTTTTCGGCGAAGACGTCGCGCTCCTTGAGGAATCCCGCTTTGATATTCTCCGGTCCGGCCATGACGCGCGTGCAGGTGAGTGTGTCCAGCACGTGACCCCGGAGAAACGACGGCAACGAGTAGATCATCGGGCTCAGGAGAATGTCAATCTTTTTCTTCAATCCGAAGAGCAACTCCCCGTAGTGGCCGCTGATGCACTTGACGGGATAACAACAGTCAACCGTGCCGCGCCCTTTGCCGAACTCTCGATACTGCTCTTCAGAGGTGTCGGAGCTGAAGATGATATTTTCCGGGGCGATGCCCAGCGCCGTCAAAAAGCCCACCCAGAACTGGTGCGTGCTCCAGATATTGAGCACCTTGGGGATGCCCACGCGCAGCCGCGAGCGATCTTTAGGCGGCGGTGCGGCGGAACGCTTCTTTCCGAACCAGGTCAGCGATATTGGGATAGGCATTCTTGGTCCTCTCCATCTCTTCTTTAATGACGCGCATTTCGTTGGCGTCTTCGACCAGTCCCTTGGGGCAGGAGTTATTGACGATGACGCGTTCCCAGCCTTCGGGCAGCGGCACTTTGCTCCAGGGGCGTCCCTTGCCTCCGGGCAGCTCCACGTCAATGAAACTGCGCTGGCAATTGACCGGACACCACTTGCAGACGGTGTCGGGCGAGGTCGTCGTCTTATAGGTCAGATTCTCGATGATGTCGAATCCCCGGAAGCGCGTGCGCCCGCCCGCCTGCCACCATTCCAAAGCGACGAGCGCCGCGCCGATGGCTCCCGCTTCCCCGGAGTAGGGATGCACGACGATCTCCGCATCCGGCACCTTCGACTTGATGAAATCCACCTGGGTTTTCACCACGGCCAGGTTCTTGTGGGTTCCGCCCTGGAGGATGTACTTTTTGCCCACCTGGGCGAGATTGTTGAGCCCGCCGGCGTAAATCCAGACGTTGAGCGGGAGGATGGCACAGAGTCCGGCGAGAATCTCCTCCGCCTGCCAGCCTTTGCGCTGCTGATTGACGATATCGCTCTGAAGGAAGACCCCGCAGCCCATCGTCAACTGCGGCACCGCCTGGGCGAGGAATGCCTTCTCGGCAATGGCTTCCAGCGGGATGCCGAATCGCTCGGCCACGCCCTGAAGGAAGGCTCCATTTCCCGACGAGCATTGCGAGTTCAAGCGGAAGTCGGAGACCGTTCCATTGCGCAGGATCATGATCTTGACGTCAACGCCTCCGACATCGCAGATGCAGTCGGCGTCGGGGAAGAAATGGAGTCCGGCAGTGGCGTGAGCGATCGTCTCGACGACGGCGCAATCGGCGCCGATGATGTCCTTGAGCAGGTCTTTGCCGTAGCCGGTGATGCCGACGGCCAGAATCTCGCGTCCGGCGAGCGCGTCTTTGATCTGGCGGAAGAGAGCCTTGGCATCCTCGATGGGATTGCCTTTGCTCAGGGCATAGCAGGAGAAAACCATCTCCTTATCAGGCGTCAGGCAGACGGCTTTGGCCGTGGTCGAACCGAAATCGCAGCCCACGATGACGGCGGTCACCTGATCCATCGAGCGCCGGGGAACCGGTTGGTGACTGGTGGCGGCCTGAGGGGAAAGCACGCCATGTCCGTTCCCTTTCCCGTTGCCCCCGCCGTATTTGATCTTGAAGGAAGCCAGCTCCTCGGGCGTCGCCCACAGTCCCCGACGCCCCTCTCTCTTTTTCTCCTCGTACTGCCCCTCCTCGATCCACCAGCGGAGGCGGTCGGTCCCCTGATAAATGCCGACCTCGTTCGGTTCCCTCAGGCCGATTTCGATGCAGCCGAGAGCCGCGTAATAGAGCGCCTCCCGAGGCACCTGAATGAGCGATTCGGGATCCCGGTCCGGCGGCAGCGCAATCTTGCGCTCTTTCCACAGCCGGGTCAGATGATGACGCCAGGCTTCTTGCAGCCCGACGAAGAAGAGATTCGGCCCGCCGAGCAGAAGAACATCGGGCATCGGCGTATTGCCGCGAGTGAGCGTGGCGAGATTCTGGTAGACGACGGCCTCGAAGAGCGAAGCGATGATCTCCTCGACCGAGACGCCCGCTTTGAGCAACGTATTAGCATCGGCTTCAGCGAAGATGCCGCATTTGCTGCTGATCTTATGCAGCGTGTAGCCGGCATAGCGCATCTGGGAGAGTTGTTCGAGAGGGATTTGTAGCTTCCGCGCCGTCTTCTCGATGAACGTGCCGGTGCCTCCCGAACACGCGCTTTGCATCAGCACTTGTTTGCTCCGGGAGGCGCCATCGCCGGTGAAGAAGATGGTCTTCATGTCCTCCCCACCGATTTCGCTGACGAAATTCACATTGGGATGCAGGCGCTCGACTGCCGCTGCCACGGCGACGACTTCCTGGATGACCTTTCCGCCCACAAGCGGCGCGATGACGCCCGAGCCCGATCCGGTGAAGAAGATGCGATCGCGTCCGGGCGTCAGACCATGGTCCTGTTCCAGGCGCTGAAGAAACTCCAGCACCTTCTCCGCCGTCTTCGTATTATGGCGCTCGTAGGCTTGCGCCTGAATGTCACCGGTCGAAGTCGCCAGAACGTATTTGCAGGTCGTGCTGCCAACGTCAATCCCACAGATCATCGCATCCCTCCGTCGAGAAAGATCGCCTCCTTGCGCCCTTTTCACCTCATGGCCACATCATCTCACCGAGAAGGCGGCCAGGAGAATCCACTGCTCGCACCTCCATTATCCGGTCGAAAGGGTTCATCGGCCACCCGCTGCGGGTTTCACCCGGACATCTGGCCGGGAGGACCCTACGCCAGGGCTCGTCGCCATTTCCTGGCGATGTGAACGACGTAATTGGCGGCCGTGCCCGCGTAGCCGTAGTGAGGAATTCGATAGGTGCTGCGGGTCAGTTCCGGATGGCGCGCTTCGACAGCGCGAATGGCTTCGACGGTCAGCCCCGTCTCGGCCAATGCCTGCTCGAATTCCTGCTGGGCGCGCTTTTTCGCTTCGGTCAAGATCATCTGGCAGCGTGAGAGGGCGTGAATCTCGGCGTCGCCCTTGACCTCGATCGGAGCGTAGAGCATGTCCGGATACTTGCCCTGCACCTGGGCCATGGCGCCGATGGACATGGTGTTCGGCATGCAGGAGTAGGGCGACAGCTCGCAAATCATGTGGGCTTTCTTGTGGAGATAGGCATAGAGCGCCTTGCCCACCAGCATGTGCCCCTCGCCGCCCCGCAGTTCGTAGTGATAGTAGGGATCGGCCAGGCGTTTCAGCTCCTCCTGATCGGGCAGTTCGTAGGGCAGTCCGCCGAGCGCCTGCCGGAAACGGTTATAGGTTCGATGGAAGATGTGCTCCAGGGCGCGAATGATGGCGATCTTGAGGCGTGCCCGACGCTCGTGCCTGCGGCGCTTCTCCAGCTTCAGGATCGGCGAGTGCAGCAGATAATCGAGCCACACGGCCACCGGCGGAGGAATGACTTCCGCTCCTTCCTGCTCCAGCCACCGTTTCATATTGTAGTTGCCCTCGCCCTCGTGCGTTTGCAGCCAGAATTCCCCGGTGATCTTGACCTTGGGCTTGACGCGCAACCGATCCACTTCGATGGCCTCCCACTTCTTTCTCACCCGCTCCAGCGCATCGGTGAAATAATCGGTCAGATAGTGCCAGCCGAGGATCTTCCACTTATTCCCCTCTCGCCCCTGTATCGGCCGGTTCCGAAAGACCTCGTAGAGTTCCTCGATGCTCTCCCGTAAGACCTCCTCGGTTTGTCCCGGCACGACTTCATAGGGGCGCGTGAGATATTCCATATCGGTCAGGACATCGGCGCAGAGGATCGCCCAGACCAGTCCCAGACTGAGCGCCAGGTTGATCTCCAGTCCACCCCCGGCAGCGGCTCCTTGATCGAGTTGGTTCTGGGCCAGAAGAAAGAGGCGAAAGTCTCTGAGCCCCAGACCATCGAGCGCCATCGTATAGGATTCGTGATATTGGCCGAACCGACAGGGGCCGCAGGCTCCGGCCGTAAGGAAGACATATTTGTTGACGACCTCGTCTCGACCACGACGCGCGACTTCCGATTTGAGAAAGTTGACGAGATTGCCCGTCGTGAAGATGGTGGGACAACAGGCCCCGACATCAATCAACTCTTTGCCCGCATCGAGATCGCTGCGCCGGATATTGGGCAGCGGCTGGGCATTGTAGCCCAGGTTGTGCATGGTCGCTTGGATGAGTCGTTCGTGCTTCCACGTCAATCCCCCAAAGAGGATGGTGACGTGCTGACGCTCCTCTCGGGTGAAGGGTCGCGGCTTATAGGCTGTATAGTGGGCAACTGCTTGCATAACCAGACCTCCTTCGCACCGATCATGTTGGACACACACATGCGGTCTGTGCTCGGTCAAGATGACTGAGCCGGTGATGTCTCTCCGTCAATGCCTGCGCCACATCCTGAGTCACCCTCGTGGCACAATGCGTACTCCCAAAGATCGGTGAGCCAGAGCCGCACCGGTGATGGTGTGGGCCGTATCCCTGAGCATACCTCATCGGGCACCCCGTGATTTGATTCTGATGCACCTGCACAATCATACCAATCACCTTGACAATGGCCCTCTCACCGCTTGCTCGCCCCTCTCTCCTCCGAGGGTGCCTAAAGCTTACACCGATGAGTCACCCCTGTGTCAAGCTATTTTTTACACAAAATGGCTGCAAAAATCCGACCGCCCTTTTGCCGGGCCGAGCAGCTCGTCCGCCGATCTTTCATCGCGCCATTTCCGGAGGAATGAGGACATGGCGCATGAGACGCTCGATCAAAGCGGCGCGGCGAGCGACCCGCGCCGGATGGCGCTGGGGATGATACGCGCCGAGCGGGCCGGGAATGATCGCGGCGAGAAAAGCAGCCTGGTCTATGGTAAGCGCCGATGCCGACGTGCGGAAATAGTGGCGGGCCGCCGCTTCTGCTCCGTAGATGCCATCTCCCCACTCGATCACGTTCAGATAAATCTCCAGGATCCGCCGCTTGCTCAAAAGAAGCTCCAGCTCGACGGTGATTATCGCTTCCTGCAACTTGCGCAGAGGATTGCGCGACGGGGAGAGAAAGAGGTTCTTGGCCAGTTGCTGCGTAATGGTTGAAGCTCCTCGGACAAAGCCGCGCTCCTCCCAATCTTTCTTGATCGCTTTCTGAATCTCTTCCCAATCGAATCCCGCGTGATCGAAAAATCGTGAATCCTCTCCGGCCAGTACGGCGCGCACAAGATGAGGAGAGAGCCGTTCATAAGGAACCCAGATTTGAACTCGCCGTGGTCTTTTTCCCTGTCGCCGAGCCTCCTCCTGGCGAATTTTCATGAGCGCCGTCATGGTGGGATTGGTCGTTCGGAGGCGAATGACGCGAACCAGAATCCACCCTTCATAAAGGCAGCCCGCTCCGATCATCAGGAGGACGATTCTTCGCAGCCAGCGCCGCTCGGCTGTTCGCCCCGATGCCCTGATGACTCGACGGGCCATATCGCCTATTTGTTTTGACACGTGTCCGTCCGGCTGTCCAGCAGCATCGGAAACCGTGAAAGCGGGATTCGCCCACGGATCACAGGTCCCATCGGATGGCGCATCCCTGGATCTTTCGCGTCGGTGGCGTGTTTTGCGGGCTCTTTTCGCAGGAAGCGACCGCCGACTTTCGAGTTCGTGCCGGCGAACAGGTCGGAAGGCCTGCGCTACATCAGCGGAATCCGGCGAACAGGTCCTCGAAGGATAATTGGGCGGATTCGCGCTCTTTTTCTTCGTCTTCCCGCCGGGAGCGCGTGTAGCCGAGGGCGGCTTTGACATCTTTGAGGTTGAAACGAATGAGGCGCCCGGTGAGCACCATCGCGGGAATGCGCCCCTGGCGGCGCAGGCGATGGATGGTGGTTTCACTGACCTGTAAGATTTCGGCCAGTTGTCGGGCCGTGAGGAATTCCGGTTTTCTCTCGCTCTCTTTCATTTCTTCGATCGGGTCTTCAACTGGATGGCGACCCGACGGCGTTCGCCTCCGGCCACATCCACAATCTGCGTCTCCGGTTCAAAACCTCGGGCCGACGCCGTCAGGCGATAGCGGGCGCGCTCGCCGGGGAGGCGGAAGGCGAACTCACCACTGGAGTTGGACACCTCTTCCAGTTTGAGCGGCTTGATTTGTTCCCCTTCAATCGGGATGCGCTCGAGGACCACGCGCACGCCGGGGAGCAAAAATCCGTTGGGATCAAACGTCGCCCCGATGATGGCCGCCGTCATCTCTACCGGCTGGAGCCGAATCGGTCGCTCTAATCGAGTTTCACGACCGGCGCGTACTTCGACCGAGGAAATCACCGCTTGTTGATATTCGGGTGAGGAAAAGACGAGAGCATATCGCGCCGGTGTCAGGTTCTCCAGGAGGAACTCTCCTTTCTCGCCCGTTACGCTCTCGGCAGCCAGTTCATTGGTGCGGCGATTGATGGCGCGGACTTTGATACCCGCTTTCGGCTGACCCTTTTCGTCTTCCACCAGGCCGCGAATGCTCCCACCGGGCTCTTTCTCCTGAGCCAATCCGCGTAAGCCGATACCTCCCACCACCAGCAGGAGGAAGAAGAATCCGGCGATTCTCCGTCTCATACCCGCCCTTCCTGTCGGAGTGATCGGCTCCTCTGCCTTCATTCCTCCACTGCCTCCTGGTGGCCCTACTATAGCACATCTTGCATAAGAAAACGAAGGAAGGAAGCTTCATGCCGGGCGACCGATTCGCCATCAAACCAACGAGGGTATGACCTTTCCCCGAGTCTCGATGCAGGCGCAGGTTCTCTTATGATACGGCCATGTGGACTGCCCCTTTTTCGGCGTCACACGGACTCGCGCAGGGAATGTGCTTTTCTTGCGAGGTCCTCAGATCGTTCGTCGTCTTTCGAGGGGACCAAACTGGTCCTCGGTGGGCTCCGCTCAGCAAAACCACGGCTCGGTCAGCCGTGGCACTCTCCTTTGCCGATGTGGCGAGAGCATCAGGGGTAATGGCTTCAAACCGCGCAGGGCATAAGCCTGTGCCCGCACCTGTTCGAAGATCTCGACCGAATCCTTGCCAGCCCGGATGGCCTGCTCCACCACAAGGCTCACCGCCTGCTGAAGCTCATCCATGCGCCGGTCCGGATGCGTCCAGCGGAAGCTGAAAGATTCCCCATCGAGCGGTCCGAGATAAGGCTGAATCTCCGGTCGGGTGAGAAGCAGCGAACCCGGCGGCACCAGCAGCCGAACGGTGTACTGCACCGGATCAACGTGATGCACGAGCCCTTCGGCCTCGATGAACCGGAGCATCTCCAGGTAGTCATCCAGCGTGGTCCAGGGCGTGAAGGGAACCCAGGTGGGCCGCAGCGTGATTCCGGCCTCGCGGACAATATCGAGAACTTTATAGACGTCCTCCCGCGTGTGTCCTTTGTCCAGGATGGTCAACACCGTATCGCTGAGCGACTCGACCGCCGAGACGATAAACAGGCATCCCAGTTCCCGCAGTTCGGGCAGCAACGATCGGTACCTCAGCAGATGTTCGACCTTGGCGGTAAAATCGAACGTCACGGTGGGAAATTCCCGGTGCATCGCTCGCACGATCTTGAGCGAGTGGCCCGGCCCGTTGAGAAAATCCGCATCGCCAAAGGTAATATGAGTTGCACCCGCTGCCACCTGCTGCCGAATGTCCTGGAGAACGACCGACGCCGGGACGACGAAAAAACGTCCCCGGTAGACGGGCGGTATCGGACAGTGGCGACAGTGATGGAGACAGCCTCGGCTGGCCTCCACATATCCGGCTGGGCGTCGCCTGCCATCTTCTTCAAGCTGAGCGTACCTCTCAAGCGATGGCAGTCGGTCACGACGCGGCGCCGCAAAGGGCAATCGCTTCAAGACAGGGGCGGCCGTCTGACCCCGCCAGGCCACGCCCTCAAGCGATACGGCAGCGGGGTTCTCCCCCGCCGCTCGGCCTCTCGCGAGCGCTTCGATCAAAGCCAGAAGCGGTGCTTCATATTCGCCGCCAATCACTGTGTCGGCCACGCCCTCCAGGAGGAAATCGGCATTGAGCGAGGCATAGAGCCCGTAGAAGCAGATGTGACAGCGGGGATTGACCTCGCGCACCCGCTCGGCCAGGCGCACGCCCAGCCGCAACGCCGTATGCATCGGAACAGATATGCCAACAAACCACGCGCGCGCGACTTTCTCGGGATCGAACGGCTCGACGGAAATATCCATCACCTCCGGGGCGAACCCCGCGCGCTCCAGCCACCCCAGCGGCGAGGCAATTCCCAGCGGCTGGTGGCCCAGCTCGTAACACGAGATCAGCAAAATGCCTCCGTCCCTTTCCTTATTCTCCATGGCCTTCTCCTGCACGTATGTTATGGTGCCGGTTCGGCGGGAGGCAAGCTCGGTGCAGTTGCGCGAAACGGCCATGTCTTTGACTCTGCCGGTCCGAGAGGGCCTAATCCTAGTCGTTGAGTCCTCCAACCGCTCCCGTTCGATAAGAAGCGATATGCTTGCCTGTCCCTGATGGGCCGATGCTTTAAGGAAGGCTCCCGGCTATGTTTTCGGCATTACTCATCCTGGGCCGGTTCGGCGGCGAGGCGACGCGCGATCAATCGCTGTCCCCACACTAACAGACCGGCGAAGACGACCACGGCCGCAACAGCCAACAGGGAGTACTGCTTCAGAAGCATCATGGCCTGGGAACCGAACCGAAGGGCCAGATAGCCTTCGAGCGAAAAGCGCAGGGCTCGTCCCATCAGTGTTCCCAGGGCGAATCGGCCCGGATGCATTCTGAAGACACCGGCAGCGATCACGATGAGCTTCGTCGGGAAGGGGGGAGGCAAGAGAACGGCAACAACGACCGCGAGCAGGTCATACCGATCCATGAGATGACGAAGCCGGATTTGTTGCTGAGGAGCGATGCGACCGAGTGCCACGTGACCCGCTTTGCGAGAAAGCCTATAGAGCACAACGCTTCCCACGAGCGAACCGAGCGTGGCCGTAAGGACATAAAGAGCCGTTCGCTCAGGAGCGATTGCAGCCAGTACCATGAGCATTCCATCGGGCCCTCCAGCCAAAGGTATCGCTGCGGAGTCAACAAGAGCAATCCCACCGAGACCCAGAGCCCCGTAGTTCAAAAGAGTCGCCTTAAGATCCATCGCGCATTCAGCCTCCCCGCTACAGCAGCTTTTTCAGCGATGTCGTTGATAGTTCTCTGCTGCTTTCGAGGCGGGCATTGATGAAGCGATACAGACCATAACCCGCTCCGATCGCCAGGATAAGAAGCACGACGATGAGAAGGACGTGCTCTTTGATGAAGTTGAGCACAGCCTGGCCGTAAATGGCGGCGAGAATTCCCTCGGTGTAATAACGCGCCGAGCGGGCCAGCATAATTGTCAGAACGAATTTCGTCCGGGGGAACCGCAGGGCTCCGGCGGTGGCCACGAAAATCTTGAACGGCAACGGCGGCGGCCAGAGGGCCGGGACGATGAGGGCGAAAATCCCGTAACGGGCGTAGAATCGTTCGACGGCGCTCACCTTTTTGGCCGAGAAGCGCCGTCGGAGAAAAGCATCCCCACCGAAGCGAGCGATGGTGTAAAGAATGAGACACCCGATGACCGAGCCGAACGCGGCCAGAAAAGGCCAGTGGATCACTGCTCGGGGATCGTGAATAACCCGCGTGACGACGAGGATGTCATTGATCTCGGG
>DATLZR010000059.1 GCA_035573895.1 Blastocatellia bacterium
CGGCTCGACGCTCTCCGGCACGCGACCGACCTGACAGACGATCACGCGAACGTCAACGCCCGCCTCTTTCAGCTCTTTCGCCAGATTCGATGAAGGAACCTGATGAAGGGAGAAGTCGTCGCTCTTCTCCACCGGAAGATCATCAAGCGACAACTCGAAGATTTCGCCCGGCGTTCGTCCCTTATCCACTGCGTCAACGAAAATGATCTGTCGCGGGCGGTGCTCGCTCAGGCAGAGGGTGAACAGCACCTTGCGTGCGCCGGTGCCGACGTCCATCACGTAAATGTCGTCCGGGAGCCGATAGTGCACCTGCAAATACTCCACCACCTCACAGCCGAAGGCATCGTCGCCAAAGAGCCGATTCCCACAGCCCAGGACGAGCACCGGCTTGGTGCAAAATTCAGGCAGAGAGTCGTCACCTTTCACATGCACGTTCCGGCTTACTCTTCGCCAACGGATGAAAGGTTCCAACGGATAACGTCATGGCTTATATCCGTTGGCACTTTTCCGTTGGCAACGGATCAGGATTCAGTTCGCCAGCGACTCAACCAATTGACCGGTGTGATCGTAGATGTCAATCTTCACTGCGAGGGTACCATCGAACTTGTGCGTCGCGCACGAAAGGCACGGATCGTAGGCGCGGATAGCCATCTCGATGCGATTGAGAATGCCCTGGTCGTATTTGCCGTCTCGGATGAGCGATTTGGCCGCTTGCTTGACCGACATATTGATCGGCGCATTGTTGTGCGTCGTGCCCACGATCAGATTGACGTTAGTCAACATGCCCTTCTCATCTGTCGTGTAATCGTGGATGAGCGTGCCCCGGGGAGCTTCCACGCACCCGACGCCACGGGCTGCACGCGGCTCAACCTTCTTTCGGGTTTCAACACTCGTGATCTCCGGATCGTCAAGCAAGCGGATCACATTCTCAGCGTTGTAGAGCAATTCAATGAGTCGCGCCCAGTGATAGAGCAACGTCAATTGCGCCGGACGACCGAAGTTCCTGCGGAATTCTTCCAGTTCCGCCTGCGCAAGCGGCGTATCAATGTAATCGCACACGTTGATGGGCGCCAGCGTGTTGGCCCGATAGATGCCGTTCGGATGATCGAGGTCCATCGAAAAGGCTCCCGCCCGCTTGTCGTAGGGGAACTTCAGGTAGCTCCAGGGCTCGATGTGTTCGGCGATGTAGTCAGTGTACCGCTCGTAAGGGAACTCGACATACGAACCGTCCTTGGACATCAAGCGAAGCTTCCCGTCATAGAGATTCAGTGCGCCATCATCGGTCACCGTGCCGAGGAAGCCCGTCTCGATGACGCCGAGCGATTTCACCGTGTCGAGATACTGCGGGAAGATGTTCTCCTTGGCATACTTGATGGAGAACTTAGCCAGTTCGAGGGCTTCGTCGGCCATCTTCCTGAGCTGATCGCGCTCGGCGGACAGGAGCGGCTTGCTGAATCCGCCCGGCACCGACGCATCGGGATGAATGGCCTTGCCGGCGATGATCTCCAGCATCTTCGCGCAGAGATGGCGCACGCGAACGACCTGTCGGGCGAGATCGGGCGCTTTGCCGATGATGCCGATGACGTTGCGCACCGACGGGTCAGCGTCGGGTCCCATCACGAAGTCAGCGCCGGCGAGAAAATAGAAGTGCAGAATGTGCTCCTCCATGTAGGCGATGCTGTTGCAGAGTTCGCGGAGTTTCCTTCCGGCCGGCGGCGGCTCCACGCCGAAGACGGCGTCGGCGGCTTTGCTCGCGGCCAGATGATGCGACCAGGGACACACTCCGCAAATGCGCGTGACGATGCGGGGCATTTCCTCGACAGGTCGGCCAATGCAAAACTTCTCGAAACCACGCAGCTCGATGACGTTTACGCGGGTGTCCTGCACGTTGCCCGTGTCGTCCAGTTGAATGGTGACCTTCGCATGGCCTTCGATGCGAGAGACAGGTTGAATGACCAGTGTCTTCATACGGGCCTCCCTCCTTTCGGCACGGGGCGCAAGCGACCCTGCGCACCCGCAAACCGATTGAATGTGGCCGCCCGATCGGGAATTTGTTTAGCATCGAGACCGATCGAAGCGAGCGCGCCCATCATATCCACCATGGGATTGGCCGTATCCGAGAGCGGGCCGAAGCAGCCACGACACGGCATGTAGACACGGATGCAACGGGGCACACCTTCCTTGCCGCCGCACCCGGCTTTGGTCGCTGGACCGAGGCAAAGATATCCCTGCTCCATGATGCAACGCACGGTGTTCAGCGGCTCGCCCGGTTTGAAGTCAATCGGCTCGAGCGGTCGCTTCAGTGTGGAGACGGCCTTCTTTTCTCGAATGAGCGGACATTCATCGCACACGCTCTTGCCCGATAGCGCGAAGGGCTTCCCTTCGAGGAGCGCCGTCAATGCCTCGACAAACAGTTCCGGCGTCGTCGGACAGCCGGGAAGCTTAATGTCCACGGGAACAACTTCATGGACAGCATAGACCCGGTCGGTGAGCGGCGGAATCTGTTCGCCGGGGATGCCATCGGGATCAGTCGAGACGGAATCCCGATAGACCTTCTCATAGAGGTCTTGCACGGTGGAAAGATTGGCCAGAGCCGGAATGCCGCCATAGCAGGCGCACGAGCCCATCGCAATCAGGGTTTTACATTTTCGGCGCATCTCTTGGGCGAGGCGTTTATTCTCCTCGTTCCGGATGCCACCCGTGATGATTCCCACGTCCGCCTCAGGGATCTCCGGCTCTGTCCCCTCACCGGTTTGACCGTAGAGTTTATGATCCATGAGGACGGGCATGTGAACGATCTCCAGTTGAGGCAAGATGTCGAGCAGTGGCTCGCCAACATCGAGGATAGTGACCTCACACCCTCCGCAGATGGCGAACCACTCTTGAGCTAAACGCAGAGCCATAGATCACCTCCTTTTTTAAAATAAAGGGGCGAAGATGCCCGCAACTTACCAGGCCCTGGAGGGAAACTGTAATTTCTTCCGTCACTCTTCCATAGTGTGAGTGCATTGGTGATGCCAGTTTCCGGAAATGACGCCCAATTGTGTGGCGCCTCCCCGGGCCTCACAGGATGACTCCAAGTCATTGCCGGGCGTCCTATCGCCACGATGGTTATTCACAATCGGCGGAAAGTGTTCAGCCATTGGATGTGGGCCTCGGCCCGAGGCTCCGCATCTGCTCCATCCGTTCGGTGACCACTTGTACGAAGCGCGGCGGTTTGGAACCCAAGGCCCACCCCAGGCGACACCGCCTTGATTGAGCACTAAGCCTCCTGCATTAAACCTTCACAAGTCTCACCCTCGTTTGGAAGAAGACAGCGCCCCCGCCAACAGGATCGGTGATGGCGGCCGTGCGCATGTGACGGTCAAGCAGGAGCAGGGGATTGGGAGGGATCCCTCCGGCCCTTCTTGAGTCACCGGGCACGCTGACGCCATCCACTGTAATGGCTGATGCCCCATAGGCCCAGTGTCCGTAGTGGTGAGAAACCAACGCGGTGCCCGGGCGCACCCCGTGGCTCACCATGATCCTCGCCTCCAGCGGCTTCCTCTCACCGTTGCCAAGGTCGAGGAGGCCATCAGGAAGGGTTGGAGAGAGCACCCTCACTCGATCTCCGTGAGAGAGTCCGAGGGGATGCGCATCAGTCGGATTAATGATGACAAAGTTCTCCGAGAGAATATCCGACTGAAGCCAGTAGTTGCTGATGGTGCGGCTCTGCGTCCCGAAGATCTCTTTGTAGCTCACCAGAACGAGGGGATAGCCGTCCTGCACAATCGGCGTACCGTCTGAGTGAGTTGGTGGCTTGAGTCGGGGCAGTCCATCCCAACGCTGGCCGGTGATGCTATCTTTGGTCATCGAGACGCGTTCGGCGAAAAGATAGAGTGTCCCCTCGAACCGGCTGGTAAGTTTTTCGCCGTCGTAGGCGCTTGCTACCGAATTAAACCGCCCTCCACGATTGAGCACGTACACGACTTTCGGCCAGAGAGTCTCTCCCACTGCCTGTCGCCACTTCGCCTCATCGAATACGGCCGGCGGCAGGTGCCTCCGAGCCTGGCGGAAGAGTTCGATTTCCTCGCTGGAAGCATCGGGGACGGCGTCGGAGCCATCCGATTTCTCTCCAAAGGCGAGGTTAGCGACGATCTTGAGGTAGAAATCTTCCGGCCGCTTCAGGTCCATTCCTGGTCCGAAGCCATCGGGTCCGAAGCCTGGCAGGCCCATCTCCTCCGCAATGGCCAGCATCAGGGCTTCCATCGAAAGCGGCATCTCTTCCCCGAAGACAGTCACCAGCTCTGTGATTGGCGCTGCCACAGGCTGGCGAATGGGGTTAGATTTGACCGGTGGAACGGGTACATCGCCCGGACTCGCCCACTGTTCCAGGTAGCTGATGTCGGGGAAGATGTAATCTGCGTACATGCTGGTTTCGCCTACCACGATGTCCGTCGCAATCACGAGTGGAATCTTCTTCGGGTCTTTGAGGATTTTGATCTGCTCCCCGCCACCGGGCACCGAGTAGGCGGGTGTCCCCATGTGCAACCAGAGAATGTCAATGGGATACGGGTAGCCTTCGCCTGCGGCCGGGATGACATCGTGGTACATCTCAAAGGCGAAGGGATACCAGGGGCGTTTGGCGGGATAGCCGTCTCGTTGGAATAGCGTTGACTCCTCGTACTTGAGCCCTTCCCGGCTCACGTTCACTCCGAAGTGAGTCATCTTGTTCGGATGCAGCTTGGCGATTGGATAAGGCTGACCGGGTTTCCCGCCGAGATCATCCCGACTGCCGCCACCCGGAGACATGCCACCCTTCCAGTTGTAGCAGCCAACGAGAGCACAGAGCGTGTTAATTGCCTGGATGGCATAAAAACCGTTGGGATGCTTGGCCGGACCACGGTACGCATCAATCCCCACTTTCTTCCCGTGGCTGGTGAACTCCGTGGCCAGAGTGACGATGTCTTGCTCGGACACGCCGGCTTCGTCGGCCAATTCCGCCAGAGTCTTCTCGCTAGCGGCCAGCTTGATTAGGGTGAAGACGCTTTTGACCGGGATGTTGTTGATCGTGGTGTCAACCTCAAGGAGCCCCGCATCCACTTGATCGTGACGAGCCGGACCAGAGGGAGTCATCACTACGAACCCATCCGGACCGGGCAGCCCGGCCTCCTGCGTCCGGAGGTAGCTCATAGTGTCAGTGCGCACGAGCCAGGTGGCATCAGTATGACTGGTCTCTCCCTTTCTCCTGGCGGCATCTAGGTTCGGGGTCTCCAGGTAACGAGTGTCATAACGGTTGTTCTCGATGATCCAGCGGATCATCGCCAGCGCGAGCGCCAGGTCACCGCCGGGCTTCACTGGTACCCATTTCCACGCCTTGGCCGCGCTCCTGGACAGTCGGGGGTCAATCACGGCGATCTTCAAGTCCCCTCTGATAAGACCCCGAGTAACCAACTCCGCCATCGGCGTGACGCCGAAATTCGCCTCAGCGAAGCCAGTGCCCCAGAAGATGATGAACTCGGAGTTAATGTGGTCCGGCTTGAAGTGGACAGGACCCCGGGTCATCTCCTTCGTAGCAACGAAGATGCTCAGTTCGCAGATGGATGTGTGAGGGAAGAAGTTGACCGAACCGAGCGCTCCGTGAACGAAGCGTTTGGCGAAATCCGAGCGCGTCCGATTGATCCGGCCCGGCATGAAGACAAACCGGTTGTTCTTGGGACCGAGGTCCGGATGGTCTGGATCAATCAGCACATTCAGATTGGCTGCGTGCTTGGCCTTGAACTCCGCCACCGTCATCTGGCCTTTTCTGATGAGATCAACGTCAGCGGCCATCTGCTTGGCGACATTGGGATCACGCAGAGCGTAGACGTCCTTGAGACCGGGCACAGGACCCTCGCCGAACAGATCGCCCCCGTTGACGATCTCCTTCACAGCCTGGCGAAAATCAATTGTCTGCCACTGGCCGCTGCCCCGGGGCCCGACGCGCTTGAGCACTTTGATGACGCGGTATGGGTCGTAGTGCGTCTGAACGCCCGCCTGTCCCCTGGGGCACAATTTTCCATCAATAAGAGCTGCCTGAACCGGGGACGTGTCGTAAGAGAGGTTAGGGTAAAATTGCTTGGCGCTATACGGATTCCCGTCTATCTTCACCACGACACCGTCCTGGACCTTGACCTTCAAAGGGCAGCGGATCTGGCATTGCAGACAGGTGGTGTAGAGAATGTTTTCTGGCCGAGCCAGCTCATAACCTTCGGTGAGGCTGCTCTCGCGAGCGGTGGCCAGGCAGGACAGCCGATCCATGTAGCTGGCCCAGAGTGCGGACCCTCCAAACAAAGCGGCACTTTGCAGCAAGGTTCGGCGACTAAGCTGAAGACCCTTTCGCTCACTACCGTTATTCTCCATGGCTCGATTCATAGCTTTCCCCTCCTTCATCGGTGACACACGCTGCAAGATAAGAGCTGCTTTACACCGGGAATTTCGTCCTCGATATAGTAAACCCGCGGTTGGGTGCGGGCGCTTTCCTTGACCCGAAAGACTTTGTGCGTGGCGAGCAATTCGGAGACCAGGCTCTGAGGATCATTCTTGTCCCCGAAATACATGGCGCGGCCCACGCAGGTCGTGACGCACGCCGGCAGCATTCCGGCATTCAGCCGGTGCAAGCAAAAATGACACTTGCGTCCAGCGCCAGCAGGTAATTGACCACCGGATCGAGCATATTCGCTTTCATACTCGTTAAACCGACGGGTTTCGTAGGGTTGCGTTGAGCCGGGCGTGTCGCGCGTGTAGAAATTCCCATAATCGTAATAGAGAGCAGTGTATGGACAGGCCCGCCGGGCGGCCTCAAATCCCTCGCGCGAAGTGAATTTGGTGTAATCAATCACCACAATCCCATCGGGTCGCTTCGTGATCGCGCCCGTTGGTGCGGCTCTCATGCACGGGGGATTGTCGCACTGCATGCAGTTGGTCGGCATGAAAAAGCGATTGACGTTGGGATAGAGGCCGACTTCCAGCTCTGGGACCGTTCGATAGGAAACGCCGGGAGGCGTCACATTCTCGGCCTTGCAGGAGACGACGCACGCCTGGCAGCCGATGCAGCGACGGGGATCAATGACCATGATCCAGCTTCGCTCGGCAACCGGCTTCTCTAACGCCCGCCTCAAATCTTGTTGCATCCGGGCGAGTTCGTTTTC
>DATLZR010000060.1 GCA_035573895.1 Blastocatellia bacterium
AAAACGATGGGCGCACGTCGTGACGCCAGCATTTTCATGATCGGTCACCTCCTTTCATGAGCGAAGCAGTCGTCCTGCTCCCACATCTCTACACGCAAAAAAGGCCCATCAAAGGGCTCAGGAAAAAATCGCCCCTTTGAAATAGTTATACCGGTTTGAGTTCGACTCCGGACTTTAGCTCCCGGCCGATTGGCCTTGTAGGAGGCCTTTTCAGAGGCCGATCCCCTAGGCCCGCCTTCGGTCCGATTCCAAACGGAAAACGGTATTTGCCTTTTGAAAGACTCCCATGAACTGCGGATCAATGGCTACGGAATCCGAACTGATCAATCCGCAATCCGCATGTCGCCATCCGCAATTGGTATGAGACCCAAGGAACCGTTCACGACCTCTGCGACCAGGGTCGCATCGGGTGTTGCCGCTAGACGTGGAATAAGTGCGCTCAAGCGATGGGACACAGAAGCCAGACGGCCAGATCAATGCTCTCGAAGCGATTGATGGCGCGGTTGCAACTGCGCATCGGCAGATGAAGGTCATCGTGACGGGCGACGATTGACTGTCACAGGAGCCGATGGGGCAGCACCTGAGAGAGCAGCGGAGGCACGATGTGCTGGTGGCTCAGCCCGAGTCACACAAAGAGTTGTTGGAGTGGGTGGTGAGGCTCTCGGCGGGTCGGCGACAGCGAGCATGGCTGCTGGCAGGAGAGACCGGCCTGTCGGCAGCGATTCTTTGAATGTTGGACCGTGCGGCCGGTGCCAGCTTGGGCTCCAGCACACCACCTGGCTGACGTTGGTGCAAGTGTGGGAAAAGGACAAGGCGGGGAAGCTCCCGTACCACAAAAGCTTCGTCACTGACTTGGAGGTGAATCGAGAGCAGGTGGCGGTGGTGGTGAGCATCGGGCGAGCCACGTGGGAGATCGAAAACCAACAGGTCAATGGGCACAAGAACCACGGCTATGAGTTGGAGCGCAACTACGGGCATGGGCACAAGACGCTGTCGCTGATCTTCTCCTTGTTGAACCTGCTGGGGTTTGTAGCCCACGCCATCCTCCGGTGGGGGGATCGGCTCTCGCAGCGATGCCCTGGTGCAGGAGTGGCGACGGGGGCGGTGGAACGCGCGGCGCACGATCCTGAACGTGATCTTGGTCCAGAGTTGGCGGCCGTTGGTTTTAAGCTCTCTGCAGGAATCGCTCATGTGCCCAAGCAGGCCACGAAGGATGAACATGGGTTCGCCAACGGACAAAAAGGGCTAATCCGCTGGAACCTTTCATCCGTTGGGAGATGATTTTCAAGGGAGGAAGGCGCCAGTCCCTGACGGCGACCAGCCTGGGCCGGGGCACACCAGGGGCGGCTGGTTCACACCCACTTCATGCCGGCGGCGTCCGACCGTCGCTCCCCAAGGAGTTCAACTGGAGAGAAACAGGACAATCCGATTCCCGTGCGAGCCCTCCGGGCGGAGCGGGGGTTCGGCCCGCTTCTTCTCGTCTTCGCGCTTCCTGAGGCGCTACTTCCTCGTCTCTAACTGGGAATTGCTACGAGAGTAAAATTCGACTTGACGGCACAAGTACCTCGGCTCATCATATGCTGCAGGAGGTTAAGGCTTCGGAAGGGTCTGGCCCGCTCGGAGCGGAAAGGAGGTGGAGATGATTTCCCAGGGAAGGTATTGTGTTCCGTCGGTGGTGATCCTCAGTCTGGTGGTCGCGGACTTGCTCTTCCCCGGTTTCCCGGCACGAGCGGAGACGCTTCTGGTGTGTCCAGAAGGCTGTGCGTTCCGTTCGATTCAGGAGGCGCTCAGTCGGGCTAGTCCCGGCGATACGATCTTCATTCAGGCCGGGACCTACGTGGAGAACTTGGTCATCGCAAAGCAAGGCCTCCTCCTTCGTGGGGAGGACCCGGGGAAGGTTGTCCTCCGGGCGCAATTTTCGGATGAGCCCGTCATCCTCGTGCGCGAATCCGATGTTCGCATAAGTAGTCTGACCATCACCGGAGGCGCACGAGGGGTTCAGATCGAGAGCCGGGGGAACAATCCTACGCTCTCAAATCTCATCGTGCAGGGAAACCAGAGCGAGGGGCTCTTCGTTGAAGGAACGCAGGCGGGAGAGGCACGCAACTGTCTGATTCGCGCCAACACGGTTGGCATCTTCGTGGGATCGCGTGCGGCTTTCCGTTTCACCGGGAACCGAATCCACCAGAATCGGGATGGTGTAGAGGCTCTGGACGCCGAGCGCGTGGAGCTGCGGGAGAACGTGATCACCGGTAATTCAGGCTGTGGAGTGAAAGCCGACGATCGCTCTCAATTGCTGGGTTCCAACAACGCCGTCTTCGCCAATGGGCAGAATCTTTGTGGCAGTGTGCAAGGCCGCACGAGCCTTTTGGATCAAACCCCTCCTCCACCGCCGCAGAATCTGCAAGTCACGCCGGCAGATTGGACCAATCAAGGGCGCTTTGAGATCGCCTGGGAAGACCCTGAAGACCTGGCAGGGATCGCGGCTTACTATTTCAAGCTGGGCAACGCTCCTACGGGCCCCGCTGACGGCACTCGACGCGATATCGCGCAAAAGCCGCTTGTCCTCGACAACCCGCCTGAGGGAGAGCGAGCCGTCTTCGTGTGGCTCGAAGATGGGATGGGGAACAAGACTCACCTGAACGTCGCTCGCGGCACGTTGCGATTTGACCGAACGCCGCCTTCGGGCACGCTGCTCATCAATCGGGGAGCACGGCAGACGACGGAGCTTCAGGTCGCCCTCACGCTTCAGGTTCAAGATGCGGCGAGCGGACCGGCTGAGATGCGCTTCTCCAACGATGGGCAGACCTGGTCGCCCTGGGAGCCCTTCGCAACGGAGAAAGCCAATTGGGACCTCTCGCAATTTGGCGGGAACGCGGATTCCGGCCGCAAGACCGTTTCCGCTCAAGTCCGAGATCGAGCGGGCAACGTCGCTTCGCTCTCGGCGCAGATCGAATACATTCGACTCCAACCCCCAACGGCTCGATTCACCGTCACGCCTCAGAGCCCGCGTCCTGCTCAGCGCGTGACCTTCGATGCCTCGGCTTCGTCCAGTCCAAATGGAGCGATCACCCGCTACGGCTGGAACTTTGGCGATGGCTCCACGCAGGAGACGAATCAACCGGCGGTCCAGCACACCTATGCATCCGAGGGGCGTTACAAGGTCCGGCTGACGGTGACGGACGCCTTCGGCATGACGGCTTCTGCCGAGCAGGAGCTTGTTGTGGAAGCGCGTTCGGATACGCTGCGCGTGCCTCAAGACTTCTCCACAGTGGAAGAAGCTGTAAGGGCCGCTCAACCGGGGGATGTCATCGCCATCAGTGCCGGGATTTACAATGTGAATCTGGTGCTCGACAAGCCTCTGACGCTCCGAGGCGTTGGGCCTCAGACACTCCTCCGGGGGCAGGATCCGAGCCGGTCCGTGCTCGCTGTTCAGGTGGGGGGCTTTCAGGCGCGCGTGGAGGCGTTGAAGCTCACCACGCAATCCCAGATGACGGCGGCGGCGGTCTTCGTCCAGAGCGGGGCGCTCACGATCGCGGCGGCAACTCTTGAAAATGCCGCCAGCATGCCGGTGCTGGAGGTGGCCGGCTCGGCTCAAGTCACCCTGGAGGGCACGGCGATGACCCCGATCCGCTTGAGTAGCTCCGGCACGGTTCTGCGTGCTCGCGATCAGGCTCGGCTCGTGGCCGCCCATGCGGAATTCGTCGGAGGGGCCGGGTTAGAGCTGGCGGGATCGGCTGAAGCCGTCGTGAGCGATTCGAGTATTGCCACGACCGGCGCTGGTATCGCTTTTTCCGGATCAGGAAATCTCGACCTCACAAGCGTGCGCATCGAAGCCGGAGGCGATGGATTGAACTTTTCTTCAACCGGATCGCTCACCATAGCGGGCGTGCAGGTAACGGCGGGCAAAACGGCCATGCGCCTCACAGGGTCGGCGGAGCTGGCGCTGGATCTCACGGGTTCAGAGTTCGCGGGAGGGGAAGTCGGGCTCTCTTTGAGGGGGACGGTTCGGGTGACGGCCCTTGGGGGAACGATTCTGGGGAACCGGATTGGCCTCGATGTGGGGGAGAACGCACAGCTTGTCATGGAAGGTGCGGAAGTCGCAGGCGATGGGCTCAATGCGAAAGTCAGCGAGCGGGCGCGCGCGCGGTTGCAGCGGATGAAGCTGAGCGGTGGTCTGGCCGGTGTGCTCGTTCGGGATTCGGCGACGCTCATCCTCGATGGAAACACGATCACCGATCATGCCCTTTGGGGGGTCTTTCTTCCTCATCCTTCTTGCCTTCTTACGAGCACCCTCACCGGGCATACCAATTGGGTCCGCTCCGTTGCCTTCAGTCCGGATGGAAAGCTCTTGGCGTCGGGTTCGGATGATCAGACGATCAAGCTGTGGGATGTGGGGACGGGCAATCTCGTGCGCACGCTCGCTGGTCATACCGGTTGGGTCAACTCCGTCGCCTTCAGTCCGGATGGAAAGCTCTTGGCATCGGGCTCCGGGGATCAGACGATCAAACTGTGGGATGTGGAGACGGGGAATCTCGTGCGCACGCTCACTGGGCATACCAATTGGGTCTACTCCGTCGCCTTCAGTCCGGATGGAAAGCTCTTGGCATCGGGCTC